>JANMHO010000391.1:0-3442 GCA_031375195.1 Rhodobiaceae bacterium | reverse complement strand
GTCGCAAGAACATTTAGTGAACAGTCGGTTTCGTGATGCGCCGCCGCTGCCGGGGGAGCACTCCGGTGAGCAAGCCGAACCAAATTAGTCCGTAGACGGACGGTTTCTGCTTTTGCGAGGGCAGCGCTTCAGCTTGTGTCTGGCTTCATCGCGTCCCAGGCGAGCCTATCGCATTCGATGAGGACTTCATCGACTTCGTGCATGGGCTTCCGGCGGTAGCCGGGAGGATGGCCGGGCCGCAGCGGCGACAGGAACTTCATCTCTGGCGCGGCCTCCCGCCTCTGCCGCCAGCGGGCGAGACGCCTGGCCTGGCGCGGCAGATCGTCAAGCGCGGATTTGAGGGCCTGGAGCCTGCGGCTGAGGCGTTGGGCGTTAACAAGGCCATCGGGCGGCGGCGGGGGTTCAACCACGGGCTTAGGCGCTGGCCACAGGGCCGCCACCCGGGGGTCGTGTTCGAAGAAATGGATGCGCGGCTCCATCCGCGCGAACTTCCGGTGGCGCAGGCGTTTGAAATTCTTGCGCGGATCGAAGAGTTGAAACGAGGGGCGTGAATTCCCACGGCCCTTCCCGATCATGTGCCCCACGGGCATGGGACGCGAGGCAGCAAGCTTCACCACAAGGCCCCGCGCCGCGATGACAATCAGTCGCCGCACGGCGGATTCGGCGGGCCGGAGAAGGCGCAGCACGGCGCTGTGGAGGAGCGGCGGAATCCGCGAAACCGTGGCATCGCCTAACATGGCGAACAGGGCTTCAATGATACCTTGGAGCGCTTCGCTGTTGCGTTCGATGGCCCTCGCCCAGTCCATGGTGTTTCCTTATTCGACTACAGAAAAGGAACATATGAACTAGATAGGAATGAATTGTCAAGGAAATTATTCGGATATATCCCCTTGGGGTAGTGTCACAATTTGAATTGTCGCTTTGGGCCAAGGGGGAAATTCAGAACGCCAGTGCCATGTTCAACCCAACTACCAGTCGCTCACGGACCTCTTTATCCTTGAAAGGCTCGCGAGACACGCCAAGCAGCCAATCCGGATCTGGTCCCTGTTGCCGCAAGCGCAAGAGAATACCTCGCGCCCGGTCTGCAAGCCCGAGATGACCACACGAAGCAAGCGCATACATCGCATCCCATGCAAATTCAACGAGAGGCTCGGTACCCTCTAGCGCCTCCGCGTACCGCCCCTCGGCAAATGCCAGGACGCCGGCAAATTCGCCAAACCAGGGCGGCGGCAGTGGTTCCAGCCTTCGGCCCAGGTCCAGCAGTGCATGTGCCTCTGTTCCCTTGCAATCATAGGTCAAAGCAAGTGCCCGGTTTACCAGAACCGCAGGATCACCCGGATTCAATACCACAGACCGCTTGCTCACATCTAATGCAGCATCCAGATTGCCGACGCAGAGCAGTGTCCATGTGTGAATGGCGTGGCTCATTGCATTGAACGGATCAATTGTAATTGCTTTAGCTGTAAGCGTCGATCCTTTGGTGGCGAATTCTTCAGCAAAGCCCTCAACCCAAGTTTCGCAATAGGCCGCACCCAGCCAGGCCATGGCCTCCGCGTTGCCCGGGTCAAGCGCCACGGCGCGCTCAAAGCACTGCAGTGCTGCGCGATTGCTTGCAGGAGTCAGTTTTCTGAAATGCCAATAGCCTTGCAGCATATGTTCATAGCTCGAAAGGCTTGCAGGAGGCCTGCGCGCGTTTCGGACATTGATCTCCATGTCAAGCTGCCGCGGAATGGCCGCCGCTACAAGCTCGCTGATTTCATCCTGAAGGCTGAAAAGTTCGGCGATGGGCCGGTCATAGCGCTCGGCCCAGATCGCTTCCTCGCTCCTCGCATCGGAAAGACGCAATGCAATGCGAATACGGCCTTCGGAGCGGCGCACGCTTCCGGTGACCACGAAGTCAGCCTTCAACTTCTCTTGAATAGTTGAAAAATCGGGTGCAGCCCCGCGAAAAGCTGCCGACGAATGCTTGCCGATTACCGCGAACTTGCGAAAACGCGCCAGGCGGTCGGCGATCTCGCCGGTAATTCCATCACTGAAATACTGCTGGTCCGCATCGCCGCTGAGGTTATCGAAGGGCAAGACAACAATGATCGGCTTGCCTTCAAACGTTGGGTGATGATTTGCAGCCGGCGCGCTGCCAACCGGCACGGGATGGGGACCGGCATATTTGTAACCACGGCCCTGGACCGTGACGATCATGTCCGGTCCCAACGCCTTGCGCAGCGCGGATATATGGACTTGCAGCGTGTTCTCCTCCACCGCCACCCCCGGCCAGACCGCATCCAGCAGCGCTGCCTTGCTAATGAGTTCATTGGGCCTGTCCAGCAGTACAGTCAGGATGTCGAATGAACGACTTGAGAGCTCCACGGGACCATTGGGACCAAATAGCAGCCGTTCCTGCCGCTTAACGCGGTACTGTCCGAATTCCAGGTCCATGCGAAAAGCTTCCCCTCCCGTCATTTACGATAATCCAAGCACACCCTGAAAGCGAATTCAGCATTCTTCAGAACTCTTCAGGGCCTTCCCAAGGACCTGCGCGGCTACACGTGTCATTCTGGCCTCACAATAGGAGGAAGCCATGACAGTCCTTACAACCAGTGCCCCGCTCGCCATTCGCCACCTTCGCCTACCTCGGGTAAAGTTCGCTAAGCTTGGTTTCGGCGCCTCAATTACCGCCGTGTCCACAAGTATTACGCAAGCTTATTGTATGGCTTATGTCGATCCATTCAAGGCCCAAGAGCATCCGCCAATGATTTTTAGTGACGTCGATTTGGAAGGCCGCGATCCCAACTGGTAAACGGTTAAAGGCTGCCAACACACTGACTCACAACCATGGCGTTCAGTGCCGATCCGGTGGCGCGCTAGGCCTGGCCTGGTCACAAGCCGGTATTCTTATTGGGCCGTCATGACGGGAGGACCCCATGCAATCAATCACCGACCTTCATTCGAGCGTCTATCTAACCGCCATCAGTATGAACACGCGGCGTCATTGCGACAATCCGTTTGATGAGCTGGACGGAGAGCGGCCAATGCCTAAATCGCTCTTTGCCCGCATCAAGAGCCAGTTCTTCCTGGCCATATCCAAGATACGCAAACTCAGTTTGAAGCCAGAGCAAGACCTTTTGGCCGACCAGGAGTTGCGGACCTGACAGATTCTGTTTCGCATCATCCCCACGCCCTAGACCAACGCCGCCAATTCACTCAGCGACTCAATCTTGGCTGACACCTTCCCCGGAAGCCTGTCATCCTGCCCGCCGCTGCGCGCAAGCCTGACGACCTGAAAACCAAATTGCGCCGCCGCCTGCGCGTCCCAGCTGTTGGCAGAAACAAAACAAATGGACGGCGCATCCTGGATTTGCATTCTCTGCATGGCGTGGCGGTAGACCCGGCGGCTTGGCTTGTAGATGCCAACATCTTCAACTGACAAAACCATATCAATGGC
>JANMHO010000353.1:0-4168 GCA_031375195.1 Rhodobiaceae bacterium | reverse complement strand
CGGCATCTGTCTTGTCCTACATGCCAAGCGAGGCCTTGTAGAGTTCGATTTGCTTGTCGCGGCCGATGCCATCGGTGATCTTGTCCCAGGCGGCGGCGATGTTGTTGGCGCCCGTTTGCGCATCCGAGCCACCGGCCCAGACTTTTGTGAGCTCATCCTCGGCAGCACTGTAATACTGGAAAATGCCGGGGATGCGTGGTTCAACAGCGGCGTTTGGATGGTTATACGAGTTTTCTTCTGAATCGAGATAGCTTTTGATGAACGCCTCATCGTAACCCATAGCTACCCACTCGGCCACATTGAAGTGGCTGTTGCGATAGGGCTGGAAGCCTGATGGATAGGCAGCGCACCACAGCGAAATGTCTTTTCCGCCGATGTGGGCGGCGGCACTCCAGGCGGCTTTTTGTTTGACGGGATCAGAGTCAACGCGGGCCATGACATAAACGCCCCAGCCGATATAGGCCATGTTGGGTGCGTAGTTTGGCCCCGAGGCCAGCTTGTCCCAGGCGCCGGTCTTGGCGTTGTAAACATCATCAGAGCCAGGAAGAATGTCAAAGCCGCAGGTGTCGCCAATGACCGATGTGTCATGGGTCTTGGCGTTGGAGCCAATGTCACCCCACCAGGACACCATTGAACCGGTGCCCGTGAGGAACTGGCCAAAGCCTGTCGTATTGGGGTCGGCGTTGAGCTGGTCGGCGGGCTCTGATGGCAGGGCATCGATCACGTCCTGAATGGCGCGCACCCAGGCTGGATTGCTGATGCGTGGTTTCATGGTGTCAGCATCAAACAGCCAGGCCTTGTCATCGGGGTGCTTGGCGTAAGCCGTGGCGCGTGATCCCAGGAAATAGAAGCCGAAGCCGCCCCAGCCCTTGATCGGGTCGAGATAGCCGTAGGCATCCTGGCCAGCGACTTTTTTGCCTTTGAGGAACTTGGTGACTTCCTGAACCTTCTGCCAGGTTTTTGGAACGCCCCAATCGCCCTCATGGCCTTCAGCTTTCCAGGCGGCGGTGAGGTCGGCATCGGCGAAATAGTCGGTGCGATAGTTGAAGTTGTGGCAGTCGCCATCAATGGAAATACGATAGGTCTTGCCACTCCATGTGCCCACAGGCGCTTTGAGATAGTTCACATAGTCATCCATCTCGATCTGGGTTTTCACCCAGTCCGGCATTTCGGAAGTAAGTCCCTTGCCGCAAACATCGCCTTCAAAGGGCGCGCCCATTTCGATGATGTCGAAATCCACTGTGCCGGTGGCAATGGCCTGCTGCAGGCGTGGGCCGTAATCGGCCTGGGCCAGATCAATCCAGTTGATCTTGGCGCCAGTGTAGGTTTCCCATGGCTTCAGGAAGCCGCGGAATAGCAAGTTGTGCAGGTTTTGGTTGTTGAGGCCCAGGAACGTCAGTTCAACGCCGGCGAACTCACCTTCCTTCACGTTGGTTTTGGTGGCGCCGAGGCACATTTCGCCCACTTTTTGCCAGTCAGCATCGGTTGGTTGGCCTTTGCCAACACCGGGGACTTGCAGGATCTGGGCGCGAAGATCAGCTTGCGCCTGGGCTTGGGTTGAAAGGCCCAAGGCTCCGGTGGCGCTCAAGGCGGAAACCGCCGCGGCACCTTTCAGCACTGAGCGCCTGCTCATGCTGGTGAAATGATTGTAAAGCTCGACTCTCATTTTGAATTCTCCCAGTTCATCTTTATGATTTGTTGTGGCAAACGCGGTTGATACTAAGCTTTGGCTTTGTTAGATGTCAATTCGCGCAACACAAAAAGGGCTAGAAGACATGGCAGGGGCCGAACAACGATTTGCAACCCGGCTTAACTCGTTTCGCGGTAGCGGATCGCAGAAAATATCTGCGGCGGATGCCGTTCGCGCGGTGGCTGGGGTGGCTGGCGTTTCAGCGGTTGAATTGAATTATCCGCAGCATTTCGCAGGCGATGGCAACCGTTCCGTGCTGGCGGCGGCGGATGCCGCGGGTCTGGCAGTTACGGCGTTGAACCTCCGCTGGGATGGGCCGGATTTTGTTCATGGAGCCTTCACGCATCCAGTCGCCAAGAACCGCGAGCTTGCCATTCGCAATGCCTGTGAGGCGGTTGACCTGGCGGGCGAGAACAACATTGAGCATGTCATCTTGTGGATGGGGCCGGATGGTTATGATTATCCGTTTCAAGCCAATTACCGCGCCCTTTGGGATTTGGAAATTGGGGGTTTCCGGCAAGTGGCGGCGCGCAACCCAGGGGTTCGCGTCAGTGTTGAATACAAACCCAGCGATCCACGCCGAACCTCGCTTATCCGCTCCATGTCTGACTCGCTTTTGGCGGTTCAGGATGTGGGGCTGGAGAATTTTGGTGTGACGCTGGATTTTTGCCATTCGCTGATGGCAGGCGAGCAACCGGCCGCCGCCGCCGCCCAGGCGCTTCGCTCGAACAAGCTGTTCGGTGTTCACCTCAATGATGGCTATGGCCTCGCCGATGATGGCCTGATGGTGGGCGTGGTCCATCCCTGGCATACGCTGGAACTTCTCGCCGAAATGCGCGACAGCGACTTCACCGGCACGATCTATTTCGACACGTTTCCAGACCGGGTTGATCCGGCGCGCGAATGCGCCGCCAATGTCAAGACCGTGCGCCGCATGCTGGCGCTGCTGGACAGGGTTCCGGTCGCCGATCTGCGCGCCGCGCAAGCGGGGCAGGATGCGATAAGGGCGACACAGCTCATTCAGGATTTGCTGTTCGGGGCCGGCAATGACTAATCCTCCATCGGTGGTGGTGCTCGGCAGTGTCCACATGGACTTGATCGCCACTGCGGAGCGCCTGCCGGGCCGGGGTGAATCCGTTGTGGGGCAGACATTCACGGTCTCGCCCGGCGGCAAGGGCGGCAATCAGGCCGCCCAGCTGGTGGCCTGCGGGCTTCACACCTATATGCTGACGAGATTTGGCGATGACATGTTTGGCCGCCAGTTGTTCGAGGCCCTCACGTCGCGTGGCATTGACCCTTCGCTCATCACGGTGGATGCAAATGAGCCCACGGGGGCCAGCACGGTGTTTGCCGCCGAAGGCGATTATTCGTCAATCATCGTGAGCGGTGCGGCGGGCAAGCTTTCGCCCGCTGACATTGAAGCGGCGCGCGGCGCCATCGAGACAGCCGACGCGCTGGTGCTGCAACTCGAATTGCCGTTCGCCATTTCCGCCTGCGCGGCGGCCATTGCCAAGGCCGCCGGAAAACATGTCATCCTCAATGCCTCGCCTGCGCCTGGCAAAGCAGCTGACTTGCCGAAGGAATTTCTCAAGGCTGTCTCGGTGGTGGTCGTGAATACGTTTGAAGCATGCAAATTGCTGGGCCGCGAACTGTTGCCGAGCGATGCGTCGCGCGAACTCGCAAAATCATTGGGTGTGGGGACATGCATAGTCACCGCCGGAGCTTCCGGCAGCGCTGCCTGCCATCAGGGCGCGGTGATCTTCCAGCCCAGCTTCTTCGCCAAAGTCGTCGACCCGGTGGGAGCCGGTGACGCCTATCTCGGTGCGTTTGTCGCGGGCATGATTGAGGGGCTATCGCTGCCCTCCACGCTGAAACGCGCGGCTGCCGCAGGGGCGCTGGCGGTGTCCAGGGCCGGCGCGGTATTGATTACAAGAGACGAGATTGACCGCTTTGCGGGGTGACTTGAGCGCATGCCTCCAAAGCATTTGGTTTCGCCTGTTCAAGTGCCCTTCATGAACCCGTCTTCCTCAACACGGCCTGCAGCACATCGCGCACGCCAATGGCGCCGGCAAACGTGTTGTCATCATTGAACAGCGCCACGGGTGCTGTATCTGCCTTGTGCATGGCGAGCATCACGGTTTTCAGTGATGTGCCTGGCGTGGCCCAGAACACCGGATGGTCGTTCTTGCCCAGCGCCTTTTCGGCTTCCGAGCACGAAACCCAGCTCGCCTTCTGGCCGTTGCGTTCAACGTCCGCCATCCTGCCTGCCTTGTCCAGTTTGAAACGCGTCGTCTTGCGCCGGTCCAGCCAGGTCCAACCGCGGCCCGCCGGTTCCAGTTCATGTTTCCCGCGCATCACATTCCATGCGGTCAGCACGCTTAACGGGTTCACATTGGCGATGAACTCGCTCACATAGGCATTGGCGGGGCGCAGCACGATATCTTCGGGCCTGCCGGTCTGCACAATCCGCCCGCCTTC
>JANMHO010000346.1:0-9227 GCA_031375195.1 Rhodobiaceae bacterium | reverse complement strand
ACGGGATTGCCGGGATCGGACTTCTCGGTGATGCCGTAATGCATGCCAGCGAGAATCGCCGCCATGACCAAGTAAGGGTTGGCGTCAGCCCCCGATGGCCGGTGTTCGATGTGGCAGGCGTTGGCCGCGCCGGCTGGAATGCGGATCGACACGGTGCGGTTGTTGATGCCCCAGCTGGCTGAAACCGGTGCGTAGGAATTGCGGCGGAAGCGGCGGTAGGAATTGGCGTTGGGAGCAAAGATCAACATGGATTCAGCCATCGCGGCCTTGAGGCCACCCACTGCATGCATCATCAGCTCATTGGCCGTGGGGTCATCGGTGGCAAACAGGTTGTTGCCTTGTTCATCGCCGAGGCTCACGTGGATATGCATGCCGGAACCCGTCCATTGGGCATAGGGCTTGGCCATGAAAGTCGCCACCATGCCATGCTTTTCGGCGGTTGCCTTGATCACGCGCTTGAGCATGATGCCCTCATCGCAGGCTTTCAGCACGTCGGCCCTATGGCGCAAAACGATTTCCATCTGGCCCGGGGCATATTCGGAGATCAGGGTTTTGGCGGGCAGGCCTTGCGCATCGCAATAGGCGTAGAGATCGGTGAAGAATGGCTGGAAATCCTCAAGGTCCTGCAGATAGTAGGCCTGGTAGTGCTGCGGGCGATGTTCGTTGATGAGCGATTTGGGCGCCCGCGGTTCGCCGGCGATGGCTGACGCGCGGTCCATGAGGAAGAACTCAAGCTCCACGGCGCCCACGGGCGTCATGTTCAATTCCGTTTGGAACCTCTTGACGATGGCTTCCAGCGCGTTGCGCGGATCGGCATAATGGGGTGTTCCGTCGAGGTCATGGACCGAGGCCAGATACTGCGCTGTGGGTTCCGGCATCCAGGGAATGCGCACCAGAGTTTCGGGCACGGGCCAGAGCAGCATGTCGCGGTCGCCTTCGTCAAAGACCAAGCCGGTTTCGGGAACATCCTGCCCGGTGATATCGAGCACGAGGGCGGAAATCGGCATGAAGCGACCGTCCTTCCATGCGGGCACCAGCTCATCGCGCCGAAGAACCTTGCCGCGGGCGACGCCGCACATATCGGTCCAGATCACCTGAATGCTGGTGATGTCAGGATTTTTTTCGAGGAAGGCCTGGGCTTCCGCTTCGCGCCTTGGAAATACCATAGACATTTTCTGTCTCCTACTTAGCTCATCAGTTCATCGAGGCAGTGATCCAAACCTTCGATCATTCTGTCGACGTGCGCCGCGGTTGTGGCCGGGCAGATGAGCAGCATGTTGTGAAACGGCGTCATGATGATGCCGCGATTTAAAAGGTGATGATGGACAGCCATATCGATGGGCTGGTGGATCATCTTCGCCGCTTCGCCGCCATTGCGCGGGCGATTTGGACAGCACATGAATTCAACGCGGGCCCCCGCCCGAACCACATGCCAGGGGGCGCCATGTTTTATGATGGTATCCGACAGGCCCTTCTCAAGTTTCTTGGCGAGCGCGATCAGGGGTGCGAAGGCTTCACGGGTGAAATAGGTTTCGAGCACGGTTTCCATCAGCGCCAGCTGGATTTTTGAGCCAGCCAATGTGGTGCCAATGCCGGAATGGCCGGGGGAACGGGTCTTGAGATAGTCCCAAATGCGGTTGGTGACAGGTTGCGAGAATCCGTAGACGGCAGCTGGAATGCCGCCGGCTATGGGTTTTCCCAGAACGAGGCCATCGGGCTCCAGGCCATGCTCGCCGCTGTAGCCACCGGGCCCCGACGACATGCAGTGGGTTTCATCGATGACAAGCAGTGCGCCGGTGCGGCGGGTGATTTCGCGCAAAGCGCTGTGGAAGCCTTCGTCGGGCAGAACCATGCCGACATTGGTCATGATGGGCTCGGCTAGGACGCAGGCCACATCGCCTGGCGCCAATGCTGCCTCGAGGGCCGGGATGTCGTTGAATTCGACGACTTTGGTAAGCTCGGTCAGATCGCGGGGCTCGCCGATCAAGGCCAAGTCGGCGGCAGGCTTTCCGCTGTCAAGGTTAACATAGGTTTCGTCGACGGCGCCATGATAGCAATGGTTAAAAACCAGTATCTTCTGGCGGTTCGTAATGGCGCGGCACCAGCGCAAAACCGAACGGTTGGCGTCCGAGGCGGAAGTTGTGACCTGCCAGGTGGGCAGCTTGAAGCGGTTTTCAAGGAGTTGGCCCACTTTTGCGGCATTTGCCGAGGGCATCATGGTGGTAAAACCGTTAGCCCCTTCCCGCTGGAGCGTTTCTACAACTGGGGGTGGCGAATGGCCAAACATTGCACCCGTGTCACCCAGGCAGAAATCGATATAGGTGTTTCCGTCGGCGTCCGTCAGGTCAACGCCCTGGGCTTTTTCAACGAAAAGCGGAAAAGGGGTTCCCCAATCCACCATCCAGTGCATGGGAACGCCACGCAGCCAATTCCTCGCCGCACAATCGGAATGCCTCTTGGATTTAGGGTTGCGCTGGATGAAAAGGTTTCTTTCGCGTTCCAGCATGGCCGTGACCCCGGCTTCCGATATTGTACGCCTCATGATTTCCTTGCAGATTATGGACTTCGGCCATGGTTTTAGCCGGGCTTATGCCCCATAAACAACCCCCACGGGGTTCGGGACTGGGGTGTGGTTTGTGTGCAGCGCAGCAAGGAGGAGGGGTTAATGGGTCGCACCGTTTACGTGAATGGAAGCTATGTACCTGAAGAACAAGGACAAATATCCATTTTTGACCGCGGATTCCTGTTTGCGGATGGCATTTATGAAGTAACAGCAGTGGTCAACGGAAGACTTGTCGACTACCCCTCACATATGGAAAGATTGGAACGATCTTTGCAGGAGATCAAAGTGGAATGGCCGTGCAGTAAGGAGGAACTCAGAGCCATGCACCAGGAATTAATCAAGCTTAACAAAGTGGATCAAGGTTGGATCTACATGCAGGTCACCCGTGGCGCCGCTGACCGGGACTTTAAATTTCCGAAAGATATCAGGTCTACACTGGTGGCCTTCACACAGATAAAAAACCTGGTCGACAACCCAGATGCGGTGCGAGGCGTTAAGGTGATTACGGTTCCCGATATTCGCTGGGCGAGGCGTGATATCAAATCTGTCATGCTGCTGGCTCCGGTGCTTGGCAAGCAAGCGGCCCACGAAGCGGGCGCGTTTGAAGCCTGGATGGTTGAAGACGGCATGGTGACGGAAGGAACCTCATCCAACGCCTACATCGTGAAGGATGGCAGGGTTATCACGCGCGGCCTTTCGAACAGCATTCTGGCGGGCTGCACACGACGCGCGCTGTTGAGGCTGGCAAATGAAAAGGGCATCGCCATCGAGGAGCGGATGTTCTCTGTCGAAGAAGCTGGCGAAGCCGACGAAGCGATTTTGACCAGCGCTTCAAATTTTGTTTTGCCGATTGTTGAAATAGACGGAAAGCGCATTGGCGGCGGGCAGCCTGGTCCGGTGGCGCGCCGCCTGCGGGAATTATATCTGGAAGAGGCGATGAACTAAGTAAGTCGGGTTGAGTGAGTGGTAGATGAAATACAAAGTACGTGTATCGCCGACGCTTCTTGAAACCATGACATTGGCCGCTATCGAGGCCTATTGTTATGGCAATCGGCGCAAGCAAAAAAATACGGCGGTCGAAACGCTGGGCTATGTGTGGGGTTACCGCAAGAAGGAAGGCGGGGTCACGATTTTCTATCTCGACCGGACGAGCGTCAGCATATCAGCCGAGCGGCAATATCACAGCGTGACGCCAAACCTTGACGCGGCCATGCTGAAAAACGAAGTGATGATGCGGTGGTCGCCGCATCTCACCATGCTGGGTGATTTTCACAGCCACCCCTACCGCAACCTCACGGAAGTGGCCTCGGAAGCCGGCTATAATTTCTCGCCTGAGGATATGAAAGAACTCAAACTGAACGATTTTATGTGGGAGCAATCGGGCGACAACCCGGTCATCCTGGTGATCGCTGTGTGCCGTCTTGGCCGGGTGCGCGACAGCGTGCAGGACAACTTCCGCAACAACATCGCGCGCTTCGCCATCGGCGATTTTCAGTTCTGGCTGAACGCGGCGGTGGGATATGTCGATGGCGAAGACAAGCGCTGTGTCACCGGCAACACCAATTCCGATGTGCATTTGAGTGTCGAAGGCTGGTATTACAATGAAGCTGGCGGCAGGGTGCGTTCGGCCAACGGCGGCCCGATGCCCAAGCTGGCGGTGAAGCAAAGCAACACGCGCAAAAAAAAGCGGAAATAGCGGTCCTATCTCTGGCTTGTTTCCCAGGCCGGGTTGATCCAGGGTTGCTGGTTTGACGGGGCCAGGGGATCTCGCCCCAATATGTGATCCGAGGCCTTTTCGCCGATCATCAGGGTTGGGGCGTTGATGTTGCCATTGGTGACTTGCGGCATGATGGAACTGTCGGCAACGCGCAGCCCCTCTATTCCGATCACCCGGCATTCCGGATCGACAACGGCGTTCACGTCCTTGGGCGAGCCCATCTTGCAGGTGCCGCAGGGGTGATAGGCGCTTTCGCAATGCTGGCGAATGAAGCCGTCGATGTCTTCATCTGACTGCACATTGATGCCGGGCTGGATTTCGCGGCCCGCATAGGCCTGCATGGAGGGCTGCTCGAATATTTCGCGGGTAAGCCTGACACAGGCGCGGAATTCCTCCCAGTCATCGGGGTGCGACATGTAATTGAACAGGATTTTTGGGGGGGACTTGGGATCGTTATTTTGCACATGGACAAAGCCGCGCGATTTGGTGCGCATGGGGCCAACATGAACCTGAAATCCATGCCCGCCGAAGGCCAATTTCCCGTCATAGCGCATGGCGGCCGGCAGAAAGTGATATTCGATGTCGGGATATTCAATGCCGGCCCTGGAGCGGATAAAGCCACAGGCTTCGAAGTGGTTGGTGGTGCCGAGGCCGGTTTTGAACAGCAGCCACTCGAGGCCGATCATGCCTTTGGAAAAAAGATTCAGCTGCGAGTAGAGCGTGACGGGCTTTTTGGATTCGAGCTGGAAATAAATTTCAAGATGGTCATGGAGATTTTCGCCGACGCCTGACAGCGCATGCGCCACCGGGATGCCTGCCGCTTTCAGGGTTTCAGGCGCGCCAATGCCGGAGAGCTGCAGGATTTTCGGCGAGTTTATGCTTGAGGCAGCGACGATGACTTCGCGCCCGGCCCTGGCGGTCAGAACTTCGCCACCGACATCATATTCAACACCAACCGCGCGCTTGCCTTCGAGGATTACGCGGTGCGTATAGGCACCGGTCACCAGCTTCACATTGCCGCGGCGCAGCGCGGGCTTCAAATAGGCCGTGGCAGCGGACCAGCGGAGGCCATTGTGCACGGTCATTTCCATGGGGCCGAAGCCCTCCTGCTGGGCGCCGTTGTAGTCCGCGGTCACGGGATAGCCAGCCTCGCGGCCCGCCTCGACAAATGCCTGGTAGAGGGGATTTAACCTGCGGCCGCGCTTGACATGCATGGGACCCTGGGTTCCCCGCCAACCTTCTTCGCCGTCCTGCGAGTTTTCCATGCGCTTGAAATAGGGAAGCACGTGGCGATAGCCCCAGCCCTTGGCCCCCAAATCTTCCCACGTGTCGAAATCCCTGGCGTGGCCCCGCACATAAACCATGCCATTGATTGACGAAGAACCACCGATAACCTTGCCCCGGGGCGTTGCCAGCCTGCGCCCGCCGAGATGCGGCTCCGGCTCGGTTTCGAAGCCCCAATTATACTGGTTCATGTTCATGGGATAGGCAAGAGCCGAGGGCATCTGGATAAAGGGGCCACGATCACTGCCGCCGAATTCCAGCACCAGAACCGTGTTCCTGCCGTCCTCCGACAATCTATTGGCCATCACGGACCCTGCCGATCCTGAGCCAATAATTATGAAATCAAATGCCTGCATTTTCCCCAGCACACTGCTCCCATGTGGACCCATTGTCGCCCGCGTGTTTGACAGGTTGCGACAGTTCTGGAACAACGCGCGGCAGGGGAATTTGGAAATAATGACAAAAAGCCTGATTGAGGGGGAAGAAGACGCGTTCATTCTGCTGAACGAGGCTGGCACTTCGCCCTATGTGGTGGTTTGCGAACACGCCAGCAACCGGCTGCCGAAACAACTCGGGAATCTTGGGCTGGCAGCTGATGAGCTGCAACGTCACATTGCCTGGGACATCGGGGCGGAGGGCGTCGCAAGGTTGCTTTCGCGGCTCTTGGATGCGCCCCTGGCGTTGCAGCGCTACTCAAGGCTGGCCTACGACTGCAACCGGCCGCCGGAGTCCGAGGGTGCGATGCCAGAGTTGAGCGAAACCACGGCCATACCCGGCAACCGGAACCTGAGCGCCGCCGCCAAGATGGCCCGTGTCGCGGCGATTTACCGGCCGTTTCATGATGGGCTGGCTGGCGTGCTGGACGCGCGCGCTTGCGCTGGCAGGGCAACCGGCCTGGTGACCATTCACAGCTTCACCAAGGTTTATAAAGGCCGGGAGCGCGCTGTTGAACTCGGCATCCTGTTTGACCGGGATTCCCGCATTGCCGACAAGCTCATCAAGGGCTTCCCCAATGTGGACGCGCGGCTGAATGAACCTTATGGTCCCAAGGACGGCGTCATGCACACGATAAATCTGCATGCGGCGCCACGGGGAATCAAATCTGTCATGATCGAAATCCGCAACGATCTGATAGCCAATGAACGCGGGCAGAATGAATGGGCGCAGCGGCTGTCTTTGCCGCTCATTCAGGCGACAACGAAATAGGGAGAATACAATGGCCAATGGAATGCTGACGTTAGAAGAGCTGAAGCGCGAAGTGGCGGCAGGCGCCATTGATACGGTTGTGGCCGCGTTGGTGGACATGCAGGGACGCCTGATTGGCAAGCGGTTTCACGCGCAGTTCTTTGTGGATGGCGGCTATCAGGAAACCCATGGCTGCAATTACCTGCTGGCCCTGGATATCGCGATGGAGCCAGTGCCGGGTTACAAGGCCACGAGCTGGGAAAAGGGTTATGGCGATTTTGTGCTGAAGCCGGATATGGCAACGCTGCGCCGCACGCCGTGGCTGCCGGGAACGGCTTTGGTGCTGTGCGATGTTCTCGATCACCATACCCATGAAGATGTCCCGCATTCTCCACGCGCCATTCTCAAAAAGCAATTGAAGCGCCTCGGCGCCATGAAGATGAAGGCTTACATGGCGTCTGAGCTTGAGTTTTTCCTGTTTGATAATTCCTACGAAGAAGCCCACCAGCTGGGCTATCGCGGACTGAAAACATCCGGCTACTATATTGAAGATTACCATGTGCTGCAGACAACCAAGGAAGAAGGCGTGATGCGCGCCATCCGCAATGGGCTGCATGGGGCAGGCATTCCGGTTGAGAATTCCAAGGGCGAGGCGGCGCCAGGCCAGGAAGAAATCAACGTGAAATATGCGGATGCCCTGGAGATGGCGGACCGTCATGCCATCATCAAGAATGGCTGCAAGGAAATAGCCTACTCGCAAGGCAAGGCTATCACCTTCATGGCCAAGTGGGATTATGGCCTGGCTGGAAGCTCATCTCATATTCATCAATCCCTGTGGAGTTCTGATGGGGCGACGCCGTTGTTCTTCAACAAGGCGGGCGATCACGGCATGTCCGACCTGATGAAGCATTATCTGGCGGGGCAATTGGCGCATGCCAGCGAGCTTACTTACTTTTTGGCGCCCTATATGAATTCCTACAAGCGCTTCATGGTTGGCACCTTCGCGCCAACGCGAGCCATCTGGAGTTTTGACAACCGCACGGCGGGCTATCGCTTGTGTGGTGCCGACTCTAAAGCCATTCGCGTTGAATGCAGGGTGGGTGGCGCCGATCTCAACCCCTATCTGGCATTTGCCGCGTTGATCGCCGCGGGACTTGATGGCATCGAACACAAGCTGCCGCTGGAGCCGGTGTTTTCTGGTGACGCCTATGATACATCCAAAAGGCTGCGCGATATTCCAAAAACCCTGCGCGAGGCGACTGCAAATCTTGATGGCTCAAAATTCCTGCGTTCGGCTTTTGGCGATGATGTGGTGGATCACTATGTTCACACCGCCAAGTGGGAGCAATTCGAATATGACCGCCGCGTGGTTGACCTGGATTTGAAGCGCGGGTTTGAACAGTATTAAGGGGCGACATCATGACAATTCCAAATCGCAATTTCAGCTATCCAACGGCCCTCAAGTTTGGCTCAGGGCGCATCAAGGAGCTTGCAGGCCTGTGCAAGGCCAATGGCATTATGCGGCCGCTGTTTGTGACTGATCCGGGGCTTGCTGGCATGCCAATGGTCAAGGCCATTGTTGACTATGTGCGTAGCGCGGGCCTGGCCATTGAGATTTTTTCCGATGTGCGGCCAAATCCGATCGAGGCCAATATCAATGAGGGCGTCAAGGCCTACAAGGCTGGCCAGCATGACGGGGTGATTGCTTTTGGCGGTGGATCTGGACTTGATATCGGCAAGATGATTGCGCTCATGCACGGGCAGACCATTTCCGTGTTTGACCTCGAAGACGTCGACGACTGGTGGACCAGAGCGGATGCATCAAAGATTTCGCCAATCATTGCGGTTCCGACAACCGCTGGCACGGGATCGGAAGTGGGGCGCGCGGGTGTTGTGACCCATCCCACTACACATGAGAAGAAAATCATTTTCCATCCGGCGATCATGCCAAGGGTTGCAATCCTTGATCCGGAACTCAGCGCCGGCTTGCCCGCCAAGCTGACGGCGGCAACCGGCATGGATGCCTTGGCCCATTGTCTGGAAGCCTATAGCGCGCCGTTTTATCATCCGCTGTCGGCGGGTGTGGCGCTTGAGGGCATGCGGCTGGTGAAAGAAAACCTGGCCAGGGCCGTCAAGAAAGGCTCCGATCTTGATGCGCGTGGCAACATGCTGATGGCTTCCACCATGGGGGCGACGGCATTTCAGCGCGGGCTTGGCGCCATTCATGCGATTTCGCATCCGTTTGGCGGGCTCTATGATGCCCATCATGGACTGCTCAATGGCATTGTGATGCCCTATGTGGTGAAGGCCAACCGCCGCAAAATTGAAAAGGATATTGAGCGGGCCGCGGCCTATCTTGGCGTCAAGGGCGGCTTCAACGGATTCCTGAAATGGATTTTGGCGCTGCGCAAGGAAATTGGCATTCCGCATGCGCTCAAGGATATCGGCATTGACACGAAGCGGCTGGATGAAGTGGCG
>JANMHO010000328.1:0-3814 GCA_031375195.1 Rhodobiaceae bacterium | reverse complement strand
GGCGCTGCTCAAAACCCGCTTCAACGCCAATGAGATTTTGACGTCTCTCATGCTGGTTTATGTGGCGCAGCTTTATCTGGACTGGCTGGTGCGCGGGCCATGGCGCGATCCGGGAGGGTTCAATTTTCCGGTGACGAAGACATTCGAGGGTTGGCAACTGCTGCCGACGTTTGGAGGCACCATTCATCTCGGCGCATTGCTGGCGTTGCTGGCCTGTGCGGCGCTTGGCATTGTCATGGCGAAAACGCTCAAGGGTTTTGAAATCAGGGTGACGGGTGACGCGCCGCGCGCGGGACGGTTCGCCGGGTTTTCGCGCGACCGGATGATCGTGTTTTGTTTCCTGCTGTCGGGCGGCCTGGCGGGGCTTGCCGGGATTTGCGAAGTGGCCAGCGTGGTTGGAAAATTGCAGCCGCAGATTTCGCCGGGCTATGGCTTTGCCGCCATTATCGTGGCGTTTCTTGGAAGGCTCAATCCGGTTGGCGTGTTGTTTGCCGGGCTTTTGCTGGCGCTGAGCTATATTGGCGGCGAGGCGGCGCAGGTGACGCTTGGAATTTCTGACAAGATAGCGCGGGTGTTTCAAGGCATGCTGCTGTTCTTCATCCTCTCCTGTGACACGCTGATACTTTATCGCTTCAAGATTGAGCGCGCCGCCGCGCTCAAGCCGGCGGAGTGAGAGCATGGATCAAAGCCTTGCCGTCATTCTCACAATCGTGACCGCAGCCACGCCGCTTCTCATTGCGGCGATGGGCGAGCTGGTGGTGGAGCGCTCGGGCGTCCTCAATCTTGGTGTTGAAGGCATGATGGTGATGGGGGCGGTCGCGGGCTTCGCCGCGGCGCTGATCACCGGTTCAACCGCGCTGGGCATTTTGGCGGCGATCCTGGCTGGGGTCATGATGTCGCTGCTGTTTGGTTTTCTGACTTTATCGCTCGTGGCAAATCAGGTGGCTTCGGGGCTTGCGCTTACCCTGCTTGGAATTGGACTGTCCGGGTTGATCGGTGAATCGTTTGTGGGGTTGCCCGGTTTAAAAATGCCAACGCTGCTTGGTGTTGATGGGCTCGTGCCGTTTTCGCTGTTTCTGGTGGCGGCGGTGAGTTACGTGCTGTTTAGAACAAAAGCCGGCCTGGTGGTCAGGGCGGTCGGAAACAGTCACCATTCCGCCCATGCATTGGGCTACCGCGTGATTGCCATCCGCTATCTCAGTGTGATGTTTGGCGGCGCCTGCGCTGGCCTGGCTGGGGCTTATCTGTCGCTCGCCTATACGCCGCAGTGGATTGAAAACATGACGGCGGGGCGGGGCTGGATCGCCCTGGCGCTGGTGGTTTTCGCTTCCTGGCGGCCGCTGCGGACGCTGTTTGGAGCCTATCTGTTCGGAGCGGTTTCCATAATGGGTTTTGTCGTGCAGTCCATGGGGCTTGGGATACCGTCGCAATTCCTGTCATCGCTGCCTTATCTGGTGACAATTGCCGCACTTGTCATAATATCGGGGAACAAGCGGTTGACGCGGGCAAACACGCCTGCTTGTCTGGCGCAATCATTTGTGCCGGATCGGTGAAGTTTAAAAGGGAGACGTTGAAATGAAGAAATTCTTGAGGACGGCTGCGATTGCAGCAATTGCGCTTGGGCTTGGAAGCACGGCTTCGCTGGCGGAAGCCTTCAAGGCCTGCTGGATCTATGTGGGACCTGTTGGCGATGGCGGCTGGTCCTTCCAGCATGACCAGGGCCGAAAGCAAGTGGAAGCCGAACTGGGCGCAGCGGTGGAAACAGTTTTCGTTGAGAACGTGGCTGAAGCTGACGCTGACCGGACAATTGAGCGTTTGGCCCGGGATGGCTGCAAGATCATTTTCACGACCTCTTTCGGGTTCATGGAGTCGACCCTGAAAGTGGCCGCGAAGTTTCCAGACGTGAAGTTTGAGCATGCGACAGGCTATAAAACGGCACCTAATGTCGCGACCTATAACTCCAAGTTCCACGAAGGACGTTATGTGATCGGCCAGATCGCCGCCAAAATGTCCAAGACTGGCACGGCTGGTTATATTGTTTCGTTCCCAATTCCAGAGGTTGTGTCGGGCATCAATGCCTTCATGCTGGGCGCGCAGACGGTGAACCCGGATTTCAAGGTGAAAATCGTCTGGGCCAACACCTGGTTTGATCCCGGCAAGGAAGCAGATGCCGCCAAGGTTCTGTTGAGCCAGGGCGCCGACATCATGGTTCAGCACACGGATTCGACCGCACCCCTGCAGATTGCCCAGGAACAGGGCAAGCTCGGATTTGGCCAGGCTTCCGACATGATGGCGTTTGCCCCCAAGGCGCAGCTCACGGCGATTGTCGATAGCTGGGGCCCTTATTACGTGAAGCGCGTCAAGGCCGCGATGGATGGCACTTGGGTTTCGCAGCAATCATGGGACGGCATGGCCGAAGGCAACGTGACCATGGCGCCCTATGCCAACATGCCAGATGACGTGGCCAAGATGGCGGCGGAAACGCAAGCCGCGATTACGTCTGGCGCGCTGCATCCTTTCACCGGCCCCATCACCAAGCAGGACGGAACCGTCGTTGGCGAAGCGGGCAAGGGCCTGCCGGATGGCGACATTCTTGGCATGAACTGGTATGTCAAAGGCGTTGACGACAAGCTGCCGCAGTGACAGGCATCAGAGGCCGGACATCAGGTGTCAGAATTGGCATCTGATGCCTGGGGCCTGAAACATGGATCCTTTCATAGTTGAATGGTTGAACTTGCTGGCGCGGTGGGGGCATATGATTGCCGGCATCGCGTGGATCGGCACCAGCTTTTATTTTGTCGCGCTGGATTTCTCCTTGCGGAAAGTTTCCGGCATGCCCGCGGGCGTTGCGGGCGAGGCTTGGGAGGTGCATGGCGGCGGTTTTTATCATGTGCAGAAATATCTGTCCGCGCCGGCGAAACTTCCCGAACATCTAATCTGGTTCAAATGGGAAGCCTATCTCACTTGGGTCACAGGTTTCATTCTCTTGATCTTGCAGTATTACATCAACGCTGACTTATATCTTATTGATCCTGCTGTGTTAATGCTACTTCCTTGGCAAGCGGCCGGAATTTCGGCTGCGAGCCTTTTGGCGGGGTGGATTGTTTATGATTTGCTATGCCGATCGCCGCTGGTGCATCGTCCCGGGCTTTTGGCGCTTTGTGTTTTTGCTCTCATCCTCGCCGCCGCCATTGGCTATGCGCAGGTGTTTTCCGGGCGCGGCGCATTCATTCATGTGGGGGCCTTCATCGGCACCTTGATGGCGGCCAATGTGTTCATGGTGATCATTCCCAATCAGCGCAAAATCACGGCGGCGTTGCTTGCCGGGGGAACACCTGATCCAAGATTTGGCGTAACCGGCAAGCAACGCTCGCTGCACAACACCTATCTGACACTGCCGGTTCTGCTGATGATGACGAGCAATCATTATCCGATGCTTACCGGCCATCCGCAAGCCTGGGCGCTGGTGGGGTTGATTGTCGTTGGCGGGGCAGCACTCCGGCATTTTCTGGTGCGAGTTGAAGTGGGCGATGAGATTTCGGAGATTGCCTGGGCTGTGCCGCTGATTGGTGTTGCGTTGGTTGGGGCCTTGGTGCTGACAGAGCCGGAAAAGACCATCACCTATTCGGGAGTGGTGACCGACGCGGACGCGCTGGCAATCGTTCAAACCCGGTGCAGCAGCTGCCACGCGAAGGTTCCAACGGACACGACCATCAGGGCTGCGCCCAAGGGCGTTGAGCTCGTGACTCTGGAAGACATGAAACGCTATCGCGAGCGGATCGAAGCGCAGACTGTCAGGACACGGGTCATGCCG
>JANMHO010000321.1:0-1884 GCA_031375195.1 Rhodobiaceae bacterium | reverse complement strand
CCGGGACCACGGCTCACCAGAAACACGGTGGGCTTGCCCGTCAGCTTCGCCTCGGCGACGGCCATGAACCCCGCGCCCGACTCGTGCCTGCAAACGATAACCTCGATGGAACTGTCAAAAAGCGCGTCCAGAAGCGCAAGGTAGCTTTCGCCCGGCACACAATAAACCCGCTCTATGCCGTGGGCTTCCAGGCATCTAACAATAACATCCGCCGCGCGCATAGACCAACTCCAACTCGTTCAAGGCAACTTTATTGATGCCTTGAACGGGAAGCGTTGTCGAGCTTGATTAGGGCAGGGAAGCGGCGGTTTCAGCGGCGCCTGCTGCCTTGGCTTTTTTATACCATTCCGCCGCCTTGGCAGCGTCCGGCGTTATGCCTTGCACGTTCAGCTTCTTGTAGACTACGGGATCATAGGTTCTGGCAACTCCCACGGCGCCCTCGGCAGCACCCATCTGGAAGGCGCGGGCATAAAACTGGCGCGCAATAACAAGATCACCGGATTTCAGAAGCACGTCACCTTTTTCCAACAGGCCCGACACTTCTGCCGATACAGCAGTCTTGGTTGGCGCTGCGGCAGGCTCAGCAGTTTCAGGCTCCACTTCGGCCGCAACAGGAAGCGGCAGCTGCAGCGCGTCCACAGCGGGTTTCGAGATCGACATTACGCTGGTTTCCGGCGGAGCGTTTGCTGGTGTAATTTGCAAGGCTGCGGTGCTGTCGCTCAGTGCCACTGTCATTTCCTTGGTGGGGGCGGCAAGTTCGCCGGTTTTTGTTTCAATGGCTGAAATGGAAACATCAAACTCAGCGGTATCAGACTGCGGCACAAACAGGTTGATGCCGGTTTCCTCGCCGTCCTTGAGAATCCAGGTGGTATCCGAAATCTTTGTGCCAGCGCTCAGGTAAGCTGATTTTGGCAGGCCGGATACCTTGATTGCCAAGATCTGGTTCTCGAAGGCGGGGTCAGCGTTAAGGGCCAAAGGTATCATGCTGTTCAGCGTGCCGGTCACATCAGCAACGCTCAGTGATGCAATGGCAATCGGTTTCTTGGCTATGGTGGTTTTGCTGTCGGCGGCCGCAGGTTCCGTGCTGGCGACTTCCTGCGCCGTCGTTTGAACAACCACGGGTTCTGCCGCGTTTGAAAACAACCCGGCGACAAATTCATAGCCAGCAGCAGAAGTTTCCGAAAGTCTGTCATATTGGGTCGCCGCAAATCCGACCGAGCCGCCAATGACAAGCGCGGCAATTCCTGCCATCAGAAATCCCGACCCGAGAGTGGAGCGTTTTTTGGTTTCTGGCGGGTAGTGCAGGTTATCATTATTTGCCCTGGTATTTCCATAACTGCGATCATGGGCGCGCAAGTCATCCATGGGCATCGTTGGCCGTGACGGAATAGGCGGCATCACCGTCCGCGTCGTCTGGAACTCCCTTTGCTCGCGCTGTCTTTCCATGACGCGCTGGCGATATTGCTCGTAGGCTTCGCTGTTGGATGGATGAGTTGCCACAGGTTGCTCCTTATTCTGCCTATACTGATCAACGAGGTACTCCGAATCATCACTAACGCCATGCAGTGCCAGCCACGATGGGGGTGCAATTGTGCCATTTTCAGGGTCATTATTCGCGGCAGCTTCACGCTCTCTTTTCGGCAAAGGATGATTCATTTCGGCCTCCTATTGTAATTTTGTGAGGATTTCAGTTTCTGTTTCTGGCGTTTCCGCCGCATTTTGTGCTTTGGCTGTCAAATAAGGTTTCCAGCCCGGGACCGCTGCCAGGAAATTTGTGCGCTGCTCTTCGGCCAGCGCGTTAAGGTAGTTTTCAAACAAGGCCGCGTTGAATTTGTTGAGCTTGTAGAAACGTTCCGAACGGTCAGGCCAATCGAAAACGGCGAG
>JANMHO010000326.1:0-6518 GCA_031375195.1 Rhodobiaceae bacterium | reverse complement strand
CTCATATTGAGTGAGTCAGCAGATCATGCCAATTATTACGATATATCTAACTAGAACATGCCCTTATTGCCATGCGGCAAAAGCCTTGCTGGCAAGGAAAGGGGCGCGATTTGACGAAATTGACGTGAGCCATGACGCGGCTCAGCGCCATCACATGGTGAGGCGCGCCAATGGGCGGCGCACGGTGCCGCAGATATTTATCGGTGACACCCATGTGGGCGGCAGCGATGAGCTGCATGAGCTAGAACGCAGGGGCAAGCTGGATGACTTGCTGCGTGCGGCGTGAGTTTCAAGGCGTCACTGGTCCAAATGCGCTCTGGTGTCGACATGGCGCGAAATTTTGCCGATGCCAGTGTGATGATCCGGGAGGCTGCAGGCCAGGGCGCCCAATACGTGCTGACGCCGGAAATGACCAATATTTTCGAGGCTGACCGCGAGCGGCTGAGAGCCGTCGCGTGTTTTGAGAAGGACGACCCAGCAGTTAACGGATTTGCTGTGTTGGCCAAGGAGCTTGGCATCTGGCTGCACGTTGGTTCAGCCGCCTTGCGCGCCTCAGCGGACAAACTGGTTAATCGTTCGTTGCTTTTCAGGCCGGATGGCGTGATCGCCGCGCGCTATGACAAGATCCATCTGTTTGACGTGGACATGCCCGGCGGCGAGCAGATCCGCGAATCCGGCAGTTTTGCACCGGGTGAAGAGGCGGTTGCCGCTAATTTGCCGTGGGGCCGGTTGGGATTGACCATTTGCTATGACATGCGGTTTCCCGTTCTTTACAACACGCTGGCGAATTCAGGCGCCATGATCATGGCGGTTCCTTCGGCCTTCACCGTTCCCACTGGCCGCGCCCACTGGCATGTTCTGCTGCGCTCAAGGGCCATTGAGACCGGAAGTTTCGTGTTTGCGGCGGCGCAAGGGGGTGTCCATGAATGCGGGCGTGAAACCTATGGCCACAGCATCGCTGTCAACCCTTGGGGTGAGATCATGGGCGAACTGGGAACGGACCCCGGTGTTTTGGCGTTTGATGTGGATATGGGCCTGGTCACCCGCGACCGGGGCCGGATACCAGCCCTTAAGAACGCCCGCGCCTTTACCTTGAAGCCGCCACAGGAAGCGATTAACTAAGAACCATGATCAGATATGACCTCAGTTGCGACCATGGCCATGAGTTCGATGGCTGGTTCAAAGACAGCGCCGCTTTTGACCGCCAAGTCAAACTGGGCCTCGTTACCTGCGCCCATTGCGGATCGGAGAGGGTTGAAAAACAGATCATGGCTCCCGGCATTCCCACCAAGTCAAATGCGAAGGCTCCGGCGGCGCAGGCGATGATGGCTGGACCCGTTGATCCCCGCACGCAGATGTTGATGCAAATGATGCGCGAAGTCAGGAAGAGCGTGGAAGCCAATGCGGAATATGTGGGCGACAGGTTCGCCGACGAAGCGCGGAAAATCCACTATGCCGAAGCCGAGAAACGCGGCATCTATGGCGAGGCAACTTCGGATGACGCCATGTCCCTTATTGAGGAAGGCATTGAAGTGCACCCGCTGCCGAGGCTGCCGGAGGATTCGAACTAAGCCTTCTGCCCCACCAGCATGTAGTTCACATCCATGTCGCGCGAGCGCTTCCAGCCGTTGGCCAGCGGATGATAAGTGATGCCGGTTTCGCCCTTGATCGTCACGCCGTTTTCAGCGAGCCAGGTTTTTAGCTCTTCTGGCTTGATGAATTTTTCCCAGTGGTGGGTTCCCTTGGGCAGCCAGCCCAGCACATATTCAGCGCCGATGATGGCAAAGCCAAATGACTTGAGGGTGCGGCTGATGGTGGCCACAAACATCAGGCCTTCGGGTTTCAGCATGGTGCTGCAGATCTTGGTGAAATTTCGCGGGTCGCTGACGTGCTCAATCACCTCCATGTTGAGGATCACGTCGAATTGCCCGCCCGCCAAGTCCTCAGCAGTGGCGCAGCGATAGTCGATTTCGAGCTCCTGTTCGGCGGCGTGAACCTGGGCGGTTTTGATGTTCTTCTCGGAAGGATCGACGCCCACGATATCGGCGCCCAGCCTTGCCATGGGCTCGGTCAGCAGGCCGCCGCCACAGCCGATGTCGAGAAAGCGCAACCCCTTGAAGGGTTTGGGATCGAAGGGATCCCGGCCGAAGCGGGCGCAGGCCTGCTCCTTGATATAGGCGAGCCGCACCGGGTTAAAGACGTGGAGGACGCCGAATTTTCCCTTGGGATTCCACCATTCGGCAGCCATTTTCGAGAATTTCTCAACTTCGGCGGGATCTATGGTGGTTTGGGCCGCAGCGGTCATATTAGCTTTCCATTCATGGTGGCACATTATTGCATATGCAAAGGCCCTCATCTATGAGTACGCCACGTCGCACCCCTCGCGGCGTTTTTATTGATTTCGAAAGGTTTTGGCCGATGGGCCGTTTGGTCATGAAGTTTGGCGGCACTTCGGTTGCGGATATTGAGCGCATCCGCAATGTGGCGCGCCATGTTTTGCGTGAAGTCAAGGCCGGCCATCATGTGGCGGTGGTCGTTTCTGCGATGGCCGGGACGACGGACCGCCTGGTGGGGTGGTGCAAGGAAGCAGCGCCCGTCCATGACGCGCGCGAATATGATGCGATCGTGGCATCTGGCGAACAAGTGAGCGCGGGCCTTCTGGCCATCGTGTTGCAGGATATGGGCGTTCCGGCGCGCTCGTGGCATGGCTGGCAGATTCCCTTGAAGACCGATGGTGTGCATGCCTCGGCGCGGATTGCCGAAATTGATTCGGGCGAAATCAGAAAGCGCATGGAACAGGGGCAGGTTGCCGTGATCGCGGGGTTTCAGGGCATCGGGCCCGACAGGCGGATCACCACGCTGGGGCGCGGCGGTTCGGACACGTCGGCTGTGGCCATGGCTGCCTCGCTTGACGCGACGTGCGATATCTATACGGATGTGGACGGGGTCTATACGGCCGATCCCAGAATAGTCACGGCGGCGCGCAAGCTCACCCGGATATCCTACGAGGAAATGCTGGAGCAGGCCTCGCTCGGCGCCAAGGTCCTGCAGACGCGCTCAGTCGAGCTTGCCATGGTGTACAAGGTGCCATTGCAGGTAAGATCAAGTTTTGAGGCGCCTGATTCACCCGACCAGAACAAGCCCGATGGCAGCGGGCCCGGAACACTCGTTTGCGATGAGGAAAGTATCTTGGAACAGCATGTAGTCAGTGGCATCGCCTATTCACGCGATGAGGCAAAGGTTTCAATCCGCAAAGTGAGGGACCAGCCCGGTGTTTCGGCTTCGGTGTTCGGCCCGCTTGCCGAAGCAGATATCAGTGTTGACATGATTGTGCAGAATGTTTCAACCGATGGCTCAACCGCCAACATCACTTTCACTGTGGCGCGCAAGGATCTGCGCAAGGCCATCGAAGTCTTGAACGGCGTCAAGGAAAAAATCGGCTTCCTTGAACTCACGCATTCGGCCGATGTGGCCAAGGTTTCGGTGGTGGGCATTGGCATGCGCAGCCATGCCGGGGTTGCGGCGAAAATGTTCCGCTCGCTGGCTGACAAGGGCATCAACATCCAGGCCATCACAACTTCCGAAATCAAAGTCAGTGTCCTGATTGATGAAGCCTATACGGAGCTTGCGGTGCGCGCCCTGCACCAGGCCTATGGCCTTGAAGCAAAGGCCTGACATGACATTCCGCTGGCATCACAGGCACCGGGACAGCTGCTGATGGCACACTCCGCCCTTGGTCCGCGCGTCTTGCTTCGGCGGCTTCGCGAGGTCATGGCGGAGCCCGAAACAGCGCAAAAGCGGCTTGATAAAATCGCGACGCTGATTGCGGCCAACATGGTGGCCGAGGTGTGCTCAATCTATGTGATGCGGCCCGGCCAGATTCTCGAGCTTTACGCCACCGAAGGCCTGAAAAGCGCAGCGGTTCACAAATCGAAGCTGAAAGTGGGCGAAGGCCTCGTCGGCCTCATCGGTGATCAGGCCATTGGCCTCAATCTTGCGGATGCGCAGAATCACCCGGCTTTCAAATACCTGCCGGAAACGGGTGAAGAGATTTACAATTCGTTCCTCGGCACGCCGGTCATGCGCGGCGGCACGGTGATTGGCGTGCTGGTGGTGCAGAACCGCACGCGACGGCAATATTCCGAAGAGGAGGAGGAGGCGCTGCAAACCACCGCCATGGTCCTGGCGGAGGTCATCGCTTCAGGTGAACTCCGCGAAGTGGCGCGGGAAGTGGCGGCGGACGTGGCCCATTTGCGCAGCCACCACCTGCGGGGAGAATCCCTGGCTGACGGCATCGCGCTGGGCCATGTGGTGCTGCATGAGCCACGGGTCGTGGTTCATAATATCATCGCCGAAAGCATCCCGCTGGAAAGGCAGCGGCTGGATGACGCTGTCCGACAATTGCATCTGCAGGTTGACCAGTTGCTCGATGGCACGGACTCCATGCGCGGCGGCGATTATTCTGATGTTCTTGAAACCATTCGCATGTTTGCCCATGACAAGGGATGGGTGAACCGCTTGCGCGAAGCGGTTGATACGGGCTTGACGGCTGAAGCCGCGGTGGAGCGGGTGCAGAACGACAACCGGGCCCGCATGATGCGAACTCCTGACGCCTATCTCCGCGAGCGCATGCATGATCTGGATGATCTTTCAAACCGGCTGATGCGAATCTTGACGGGGGCGGTGGCCACCGCCTCGCGCAGTGACCTGCCGCCCAATGCCATTATTGTTTCACGCAACATGGGGCCCGCGGAGCTTCTGGACTACGACCGCAGCAAAATTCGCGGCGTCATTCTGGAAGAAGGCGGCAAGACCAGCCATGTGGCCATTGTGGCACGCGCGCTTGGCATTCCGGCGGTCGGGCAGGCGGCGGGATTGATTGATCTCGTCGATACGGGCAGTTCCATCATCATCGACGGCAATACGGGTGAACTGTTCGTCAGGCCTTCACATGACCTGCAAAAATCCTATGGCGAGAAGGTGCGGTTTTACGCGCGCAAGCAGGCGCAGTACGCAGGCCTGCGCGATGTGCCCGCCATAACGCGGGATGGCATCAGGGTCAGCCTCAACATCAACGCGGGCCTCATTGTGGATTTGCCGCACCTGCATGATTCAGGCGCTGACGGAATTGGACTTTACCGCACCGAACTGCATTTCATGATGGCCCACCGGTTTCCACGACTGGCCACGCAGGTCCGGCACTATGAGGCAATTCTGGATCAGGCGGGCGAAAAACCTGTGGTGTTTCGCACCCTGGATATCGGCGCCGACAAGGTGCTGCCGTATTTGCGGCAACCGCGGGAGGACAATCCGGCATTGGGCTGGCGTTCAATTCGCATGGCGCTGGACCGGCCGGCGCTCCTGCGGTTGCAGGCGCGCGCGCTTCTGATCGCAGGACATGGCCGCGATCTGAAAATCATGTTTCCAATGATTGCGGATGTCGGAGAGTTCCTTCAGGCGCGCGCCATTGTTGAGATGGAGAAAGTCTATCTCGTGAAGCGCGGCCATGCATTGCCCAAGTCCGTGCAGCTTGGCGTGATGATCGAAATTCCGGCTCTGATCTGGCAGCTTGACCAGCTCTTGCCACTCATTGATTTCGCCTCGGTTGGCTCCAATGATCTGGTGCAGTTCCTGTTTGCCTCTGATCGCGGCAATCCAAAGCTGGCGGGGCGCTATGACCCGCTCAGCCCGGCGGCGCTCGGGGCCATGCGGTTGATTGTTGAAAAGGCCGCCGCCCACAATAAACCAGTGACGCTGTGCGGCGAGCTTGGCGGCAGGCCTTTGGAGGCCATGGGCCTGCTGGGCATTGGCCTCACTTCCATCTCGATGGTGCCGTCGGGCATCGGTCCGGTGAAGGCCATGCTGCTGGCGCTTGACCGGGACAAGCTATGGAGTTTCATGGCCCCTTTGCTCAAGAGCCCGGCGCACTCCATTCGCGGCGACCTCCTGGAATTTGCCCAGCGCAACGGTGTACCCGTATAATTTAATTCAGTTAAATACCCTGCCGTTAGGCTGGTGATAACCATTCTGCGGCATTCTCCCGATATTGGCGTTAGTGAAGCGTTAAGGCTTTTCAGCTCGAGAGAATTAAACCATGGACGACAGCCAGCAGGATATTCAACAGGACGAATTTGGTTATGTGGAAGCCGAGTACAGCTTTCGGCAAAAGCCTGATGGGGCCACTGATCCGGCTGGCGAGGCGGGCTGGTTCCTGCAGCGTGAACGCGAGAAGCGCGACGAAACCCTGGAATATGCTGGCGATGCAACCGGCATTCACCCCTATCACATTGAGGCCATCGAATTTGGCGATATGACGCGGATGCCACGGCGTCTGGAAGCGCTGGAAATGATTTCGGCTTACGCGCAATATCTGGGGTTTGATCCCGAACCGCTCATCCATCACTACGTCAAGATTTTGCCACGGCCACAGGTCGCACCGCGGGCGCACCATCCGGCAAACCCCGCGCCGTTGTCGAGTGCCAAGATTTTGTCCTTTGGAAAAATGCCAAAGCTGCCGA
>JANMHO010000296.1:0-2478 GCA_031375195.1 Rhodobiaceae bacterium | reverse complement strand
CCGCCCATTGGATGAGGAAAGTTCCTGCCCAGCGCTTTCCAAATACTCGCGTGCCTACCTGCATCACCTCATGAGGTCAGGCGAACTGCTTGGCATGATGTTGCTGTCCTGGGCCAACATTGCCTATTATCAGGAACTTATGCAGGGTATCAGGCTGGCGATAGCGCAGGACAGATTTGAAGAATTCAGACATGCAACCAAACAACAGTGGGAACGAAAACAATGAAGATGAGCGGCGAAGAACTGATTGCAGCGCCACGCGAAGTTGTGTGGGTGGCGATGAACGACACCGGTGTTTTGAAGGCTTGCATTCCGGGCTGTGAATCGATCACCCGCCATTCGCCCACCCAGATGGAAGCCCGCGTCGTCATCAAGGTTGGCCCGGTGAAAGCAGGCTTTACGGGCGTGGTGAATTTGAGCGATATGGACCCGCCAAATGGCTACCGCATATCAGGCGAGGGCAAGGGCGGTTTTGCTGGATTTGCAACCGGTGGCGCCGATGTGAAACTGGAGACAGCGCCCGAGGGCACTTTGCTCAAGTACGATGTGGATGCGCAAGTCGGCGGCAAGCTAGCCATGCTGGGTTCGCGGCTGATCGATTCAACCGCCCGCTCGCTGGCAACACAGTTTTTCGAGAAATTCGCAGCCGCGGCGGCTGCGATGGCTGGTGGCGCCCGGCCCAAAAAGCCTGTCAAGAAACCTGCAAAGAAAGTGACCAAGAAGGTTGTGAAGAAAGTGGCAAAGAAGCCAGCCGCGAAAAAACTAGCCAAGAAGCCCGCCAAGAAAAAACGCTAGGACGCACTTGACAGCTCGGGCAACCTGTGAGACATTTCACCGATAGGTTAAATGATGACGCGGACGCTTGATTCAACATTTTCGGCGCTTTCAGATCCGACCCGGCGCGAGATATTGAAATTTCTGGCGCATAGGCCGGAGATGAGTGTTGGCGAGATCGCCGCGCCCTTCGGCATTTCGCTACCCGCCATCAGCAAGCACCTGGATGTGCTTGAAAACGCGGACTTGCTGGTGCGGGCAAAGACCGGGCGAATGGTTATCTGCCGTTTGAACCCTGGGCCGATGGAGGCCGCCATGCGTTGGCTATCGGATTATGAAAAATTCTGGACCTTGCGTCTCGACGCCTTGACTGCCCTGCTTGAGGAGACCCCATGGACAAAACCCAAGACATCTCGCTCACCCTCGTCCGCAAAATCAAAGCCACCCCGGAAAAAGTCTTCGCCGCCTGGACCGACCCGGAAATCCTGAAACAATGGATGGCGCCAAGCGACGACATGGAAGTCACGCTCGCCGAAACCAATCTCAAAGTCGGTGGCCGCTACCGCATCGTAATGCATGAGCCGGACGGCAAGGATCACATTGTTGGCGGTACATATTCGGAGATCAGTCCAAACAGCAAACTGGTGTTCACCTGGGCCTGGGAAAGCGCGCCGGACATCGAGACGCTTGTAACCATTGAGCTGCGGAAAGTTTCGGAGGGCACCGAACTGACGCTCACGCATACGAAGTTCGGAAACGAGCAGGCCCGTGACATGCACAACAAGGGCTGGCTGGGCTGCGTCGGACGGCTTGAGAAATACATCAACGCGTGAAGCAAACAGAGGAGAGAAGTCATGGCCAAGTATGAAGGTGGATGTGCTTGCGGAGATGTGCGCTTTTCAACAGACGCGGAACCCATGATGGCAGGCCACTGCCAGTGCAGGCATTGCCAGCGATTGTCGGGTGCCGGGCACGCGAGCTTTGCCGCATTTCCAGAAGCGCAAGTCACCATGAAGGGCAAGGTGAAGTTTTGGGACTACAAGGCCGATAGCGGCAATACCGCAAGCCGTGGCCATTGCCCCAACTGCGGTTCAATGGTTGCGGGAAAAACAACGGGGATGCCAAGTATCTTGGCCCTCAATCTAACATCCCTTGACAAGCCTGCAAAAATAGCTCCGCAGATGATATTTTTCAATGGCGAGGGGCAGCCTTGGGATCACATGGATGCAAGTCTCCCAAAATTCCCCGGCATGCCACCGATGTAATTTGGACAGCAATTGGGGAGAAACAAATGACTGAGATAACCGCAAATGTGAATTGGCTGGCCGTGGGCGTTGGAACGATACTGTCGTTCATCGTCGGCGCACTCTGGTTCTCACCAAAAGTGTTTGGAACCAGGTGGCTTGAAGGTGTCGGCATGAAGTCAGAAGCGAATGCGTCCGTGCCGATGGCTGCAATGGTTGTGCAGTTCATCGGCACCTTCCTGTTGGCCTGGGTGGTTGGCGTGACAGCCGTCAGAGAAGCGCTTTTCACCATCATCCTGGTTGCCATCACGATAATGGCGCTGGTGATTGCAAATGGGCTCTTCGTCAAGAAGAGCGGTTACGCCATTGCAGCCGAAGCCGGCCTCATTGCAGCCATGGTTGCAACCATGATCGTGGTCCAAGGGATATTCCATTGAGCTTCCAGGCTCACGCTTAAGAC
>JANMHO010000293.1:0-4058 GCA_031375195.1 Rhodobiaceae bacterium | reverse complement strand
GTGCACGAGCTTGTCGGTGAATTCGCTGTCGCGCTCTTCCCGGTTGTCCTTGCGATCTCCGCCGCGCTCGCTACGTTCTTTAGCCATATTGTATCCGCCTATTGATCCATGATCGGATTAGAAATTCAGTCCACCTTCGCGGGCCGCTTCCGCCAGCGCTTTGACGCGCCCGTGGAAAATATAGCCGCCGCGATCGAAAACCACGTCCTTGATGCCAGCCTTAAGAGCGCGCTCGGCCACCAGCTTCCCGATTTGGCTTGCGGCTTTCGTGTCAGCGCCAGTTTTCTTGGCTGTCTTGAAACCTTCCTCCAAAGTTGACGCCGAGGCGACAGTCACTCCGTTCGCATCATCGATGATCTGCGCATAAATGTTCTTGCTCGAACGGAACACCGAAAGCCGTGGACGCAGGTTGCCGCGCTTGGCAAGCGTCTTGCGGACACGAATTGTGCGGTGCTGGAGCGGAGTGATTTTGTTAGCCATTTATACCACCAATTATTTCTTCTTGCCTTCCTTGCGGAAGATGTATTCGCCAGCGTATTTGACGCCCTTGCCCTTGTAAGGCTCAGGCTCGCGATATTCCCGGATTTCCGCCGCGACCTGGCCAACGCGCTGCTTGTCGATGCCGCTGATCACGATCTCTGTTGGCTTCGGAACCTTGATGTCAATGCCAGCAGGAATTTCGTAGGTAACGTCATGGCTGTAACCCAGGTTCAACTGCAATGACTTGCCGTTGAGGGCTGCGCGATAGCCAACGCCGGTGATTTCCAGCGACTTGGTGTAGCCGACCGTGACACCTGTGATAAGGTTGGAAACAAGTGTGCGCGACAGGCCCCAGGAAGAACGCGCCAGCTTGGATTTGTCCTTCGGGTCAACCTTGATCCCGCCCTGCTCCATCTTGGCCAGAACCTGATCATTCAGAACCACTTTCAATTCGCCTTTTGGCCCCTTGACGGAAACCATCTGGCCATTGACCGATGCTGTGACACCGGCTGGAACTGGAACTGCTTTTTTACCAATACGAGACATCGCGGACGTTCCTTAGAATACCGTGCAGAGAACTTCGCCACCAACATTCTGGGTGCGCGCTTCTGCATCAGACATGACACCCTTCGGCGTCGACAGAATGGAAATTCCAAGTCCGTTGAAAACGGTTGGAAGTGTGTCAACCGAAGCATAGACCCGGCGGCCTGGCTTGGATACGCGCTGCAATTCGCGGATAACCGGCGCGCCATCGAAATACTTCAACTCGATTTCAATTTCCGCCTTGCCGCCGCCATGGGCCACCGTGGTGTAGCCACGGATGAAGCCCTCATGCTGCAAAACTTCAAGCACACGCTCGCGCAGCCTGGAAGCTGGCGAAGATACCTTGGACTTGCCGCGCTCCTGAGCATTCCGGATGCGGGTCAGCAAATCTCCAATTGGATCACTTGCACTCATTGATCAGTCTCCTTGTCCGTCCGCATTTCTCTACCAGCTCGACTTGGTCATGCCAGGAACCAATCCCTGGTTGGCCAATTCACGCAGAGCCAGACGTGACACTTTCAATTTCCTGTAGAACGCCCGTGGACGGCCCGTCAGCTCGCAGCGATTGCGAATGCGCGTCTTGGCCGAATTGCGCGGCATTGCGGCCAGCTTCACCTGGGCCGTGAAGCGCTCTTCCATCGAGATCTTCTTGTCCTGGGTAATGGCCTTCAGCCGTTTGCGCTTGGCCGCGAATTGCTTCACCAGCCGCCTGCGTTTTTCGTTCTTCTCTACCGAGCTCGTCTTTGCCATATGGGCTTCCTCAGTGGTCCAATCTGTTCTTAAGCAGCGGCTTTTCGCGTACTGCGGCGGAACGGGAAGTTAAATGCGTCAATCAGGGCGCGTGCTTCTTCATCGGTTCTCGCCGATGTGCAAATCACGATGTCCAGGCCCCAGATGCGATCGATCTTGTCATAATCGATTTCCGGGAAAATCAGGTGTTCCTTGACGCCCATGGCATAGTTGCCACGGCCATCGAAACTCTTGTCAGACAGGCCACGAAAGTCGCGAACCCGCGGCAATGCGATGGTGATGAGCCTGTCGAGGAACTCATACATCCGCACCTTGCGAAGCGTGACCTTGGCGCCAATCGCCAGGTTCTCACGAATCTTGAACTGCGCGATAGCCTTCTTTGACTTGGTGACAACAACCTTCTGGCCGGCGATCTTCTCCAGCTCAGCGGCGGCAACCTGCACCAGCTTTGAATCCTGTGTGGCCTCGCCTATGCCCATGTTGAGCACGATCTTGGTGACCTTCGGAACTTCCATCACGTTCTTGTAGCCGAACTGCTCGATAAGCTTTGGACGGACAACATCCTCATAATGCTGGCGCAGACGCGGCACATAGCCTTCCGGCAACTTCGCGACTTTGCCAGCCGGGCGCCCAGGCGATTCCGATTTCTTGGGAGCCTTGGCGGCCTTAGCGGGCTTTGCCTTGACTTCCGTTGCTTTTTCGTCAGCCATCGATGACCTCCCCAGAGCGTTTTGCGAACCGGACTTTTTTGCCATCGGCCAGCGTCTTGTAACCAACGCGGGTTGGCTTGCCATCCTTGGGATCGCGGAGTGCCAAGTTAGAAATTTGTATGGGCATATCCTTGTTGATAATGCCGCCCTCTTGACTTGCCGTTTGGCGGGTATGGCGCTTGGCCACGTTGATGCCGCCGACCACAGCCCGGTTTTCGGCGGGGATCACGCGGACGACTTCGCCCTGCTTGCCCTTGTCCTTGCCGGTGATGACAACAACCTTGTCACCCTTCTTGATTTTCAGTTTCGCCGACATCACAATACCTCCGGCGCCAGAGAAATGATTTTCATTTGGTTCTTCGCGCGAAGCTCACGAGGTACTGGCCCGAAGATACGGGTGCCAACGGGCTCGCCCTGCGCGTTGATCAACACGGCGGCATTGCGGTCAAAGCGGATCACCGAGCCGTCAGCGCGGCGAATGTCCTTTGCCGTGCGCACAACGATGGCCTTCATGACGCTGCCCTTCTTGACGCGGCCGCGCGGAATTGCTTCCTTGACAGACACGACAATGACATCGCCGATGGAGGCATAGCGGCGCTTGGAGCCGCCGAGCACCTTGATGCACTGAACCCGCCTTGCGCCGGAATTATCGGCGACATCGAGATTGGTTTCTTGCTGGATCATAAGTTTTTACCCCTTATGCTTTGCCAGCGGCAACCGTCTCGAGGAGCATCCAGTGCTTCTGCTTTGACAGTGGCCGGGTTTCCTCAATGCGAACAACATCGCCAACCTTGGCGGTGTTCTTCTCATCATGGGCATGATACTTCTTGGACAGGCGCACCGTCTTTTTCAAAACCGGATGGCGCAGGCGGCGTTCGACCTTGACCACGATGGTCTTGTCATTCTTGTCGCTGACGACCACGCCTTCGAGAACGCGTTTCGGCATATTCTATTCTCCTACTTCGCTGCAGACTTGAATGACTGCGCCGTCTTGAGACGGGCGATGTCACGGCGAATCTGCCTGATGCGCGATGTGTTTTCGACTTGGCCGGAAGCGCGCTGGAAGCGCAGGTTGAACTGCTCCTTGCGCAACTTCAGGACTTCGTCCTTGAGTTGATCCGGGGTCATGACCTTGACATCGGTAAATTTCATGTTGCCGCGCTCCCCTTATTCGCCAAGCCGCGCCACGAAGCGCGTCTTGATTGGAAGTTTTGCGGCAGCCAGCAGCAGGGCATGTTCGGCGATTGCCTTTGAAACACCGTCCACCTCGAAAATCACGCGGCCTGGCTTGACCCGGGCTGCCCAATACTCAGTGGATCCCTTGCCGGAACCCATGCGGACCTCGGCTGGCTTCTTCGAAACAGGAACGTCAGGAAACACCCGGATCCACACGCGGCCAGCACGCTTCATGCCACGGGCAAGAGCGCGGCGCGCGGCTTCAATCTGGCGGGCGGTCAGGCGGTCAGGCTCCGTGGCCTTCAATCCGAAGGCGCCGAAATCAAGCGTGTTGCAGCGTGTCGACTTGCCATGGATGCGGCCCTTGTGGGCTTTCCTGAACTTTGTTTTCATTGGTTG
>JANMHO010000279.1:0-8834 GCA_031375195.1 Rhodobiaceae bacterium | reverse complement strand
GGCAATTCTAAAGAACAGGTCGTCCTTCAAGTGATTCAATAATCGGGCAATGGGGCCGGTTATTGCCGTCGCAGGAATTGGCCAGCGTATCGCGCATTTCAATCAGCACGTTGATTCGGCCATTGAGATCTTCGATATGGCCCAGCGCCAGGGCTTTCACCTCCGCGCTTGAGCGTTTGCCATCGGCCCACCATCGCAAGAGATTGCGGATTTCCTCGATGGAAAAGCCCAGCGCCCGCGCCCGCCGGACGAAATTCAGCTGATGCACATTGTCATTGCTGTAATCGCGATAGTTGCTGTCGCGCCGGTCAGCCGAAGGGATGAGGCCAATCGACTCATAGTGCCGGATCATTTTTGCCAAAATTCCAGATGCCTGCGAAGCCTTGCCAATTTGCATGTTTAAACCCATCTAAAATTCTGTTTGACCTTACCATGATGGGAAGGTTTGGAAAAACCGCAAATTCATTTTAAGGCCAAGACCATGTCAATGACTGCCACCTACCACGTCACCGGAATGCACTGCGCTTCGTGCTCCAGCCTGATTGAGCACACTGTCGGAAAGCTTGCAGGCGTTGCCTCCGTCAGTGCAAATTATGCAAATGAATCAATGAGCTTAACCTGCAAGGGCGCACCCCTTTCGCCGGACAATCTGGTAAAAGTGCTCAAGCCCCTGGGTTACGATCTGGATCTGCCCCTGACTGGCAAGACTGATATCGCGCTGGCATCGCCGGCTGCCAACACAACACTCAAGGTCCATTGCAGCATGGGCATGTATGACTTCGCCGTGAATTTCACCAGCTAGCAGTGAGCTGCCTTGCCTGTTGCAAATCCACTGGGAAATCCACCTCGCACCATTTAATGCCGCCAATCGGAATCGTGCGGACTTCCATTTTCTTGGCAAGTGACCCGATTGCGGAGGGAAACCACTGTTTCAACGCATGAGGATCACGCATGGCCTGTTCAAGGATTTCGACATAGGCTTTGCCCCCACCTTCGCGGAAAACATAAAAGCCGATTGCCTCCGCATCCACCGCCTCGACTGGCAGCGTCTTGCCGATTTCAGTCAGTCGTCCACGGTCAAGAATGACCTTCATGTCATCCGAATCGTAAGTCTGCTTAAGGTTGATCGCCACGCTCACCGCCGCCGATGGTGCGGCCAGCAGGATCTCCACCAGATCGCCGCGAAACACATTGTCGCCGTTCACCTGAATGAAATCGCCTGTCATGGCAGCGCGCGCCATCCAGCAACTCGCCAGATTGTCGGCCACGGCGTAAAATGGATTGAACACGGTCGCTATCATCACATTCAAGCGGGCCGCAATCCTGACAAGTGCTTCTTCCACCCGCCCTGCGCCATAGCCGGTCACGACCGTGAAATCCCTGATGCCTTGTGAGGCAAACGCCTCGATCTGGCGTTCGACCAGTGTTTTGCCCCCGATATCCAGCAGAGCCTTCGGAACTTCTGATGTCAGGGGCAAAAGCCGCTTGCCTTGCCCCGCTGCAAGAATGACGACACGCACGATGCTTGAATCCATGTCTAAGAGGAGAGTAAGTAGAAACGCTCATTCGCACTCGATTCACGAGAAGTCAACGGAACCAGAATTTGGCCCTCACCCTCGCCCACCTATCAGACGTTCATCTGGGCCCCCTTCCGCCGTCCGCCGCCTGGAAAAATTTCAAGGCCAAACGCATCATTGGAAGCCTCTCCTGGCATTTCAAGCGCAAGAAATTTCACGATCCCCAGATTGCTGCAACGATCATCGCGGACATCAAGGCAGCAGCGCCTGACCATGTGGCGCTGACCGGCGATCTCATAAACATCTCGGCTCTTGCCGAATTTCCCAGAGCCGCTGGCTGGCTCGCGAACTTCGGTGACCCTTCATGGATTTCATTTGTGCCGGGAAATCACGATGCCTATGTGCGTGTGCGCTGGGAACAGGGCCTATTCCATCTGGCGCCCTACATGGCGGGGGAAATGGAGGTCACCGGCACGGCCTCTTCCGCCCACATCGCAACTCCCTTCCCCTATGTAAGGCTGCGACGAAATGTGGCGCTGATCGGCTTGAGCTCGGCCCAACCCCAGTCATTGACCAAGGCCGGCGGCACCCTTGGCCCCCAGCAACTTGCCGCTGTGGCCAGGCTTTTGCGAAATCTCAAGGAAAAGGGCTATTACCGCGCCGTGATGATCCATCATCCGCCGTTGCCCGATCTTTCACCCGCGCGCAAGGCCTTGAGTGATGCCGCAGCCCTGCGCGGCGTGCTGGTGGCCGAAGGCGCTGAGCTTGTCCTCCACGGTCACAACCACCGTGAAATGCTTACAATGCTCGAATCTTCCTCTGAAAAAATCCCCGTATTCGGCGTGCCCTCCGCTTCAACAAATGGCGGCGGCGAACACGAACCGGCAGCCTGGAACCACTATGAAATAAGCCGAAATGGCGGAAAATGGCAGACAAATGTTACAATCCGCGCCTGGCACCATCAATCCGGCAGAATAGTTACCAAGAGCCAGTTCATGCTTCCTTCGTGATCCCTCTTTGGGGTAAGTTGCGGAGTATGAATGCCACGCTGCAAAAATTTGGTTATCCCGATAGTCTCGTCAAGGAATATGATCATTGGTGCCTTTTGCTTCGCCCCCAACAGGTGACGCTTGCAAGCCTGGTCTTGGGGGCAAAGTCTGAGGCCACCGCTTTTTCGGATTTGCCACCCGCGGCATTCACCGAACTCGCGGTTGTGATCAGTGAAATCGAACGCAGCCTGCAGCGCTTCAATGCCTATGACAAAATCAACTATCTCATGCTGATGATGGTTGATCCCCACGTTCACATGCATGTCATCCCGCGCTACGATAAGCCCCAGCATTTTGATGAAATCTTGTTTGCAGACGCCGGCTGGCCCGGTCCTCCTGACCTCAAGTCTGCCCCCAAACTACCTGACAAGGTTCAAAAAAACCTGTTATGGAACCTGCAGTTGCGCCTGTCGGGAGAATCATAGGCCTGTGCTGACGGTTATCGACCGCTATGTCCTCAAGCAAGTTGCCAAACCCCTGGCCGCTGCCATGACCATTGGCCTGCTGATGCTTTTGGCCGAGCGGCTGGTGCGTTTGCTTGACACAACCCTCGGCAAGAAAAATTCCTTCAGCGTGGTCTTTGAGCTTTTGGCCTATCTCGTTCCGCATTATCTTGGAACCGCAATTCCTGCAGCCCTCTTTCTTGGCCTGCTGTTGGGTTTCAGCAGGCTTTCAAAAGACAATGAAATCGATGTAATCATGGCAACTGGAACCGGCCTGCACCGGCTGGCCAGGCCCGTAATCGTCTTGTCAATGCTGCTTGGGCTGGTTTCTCTTTTCATTGTGGGATGGCTGCAACCCCAAACACGATATGCCTTTAGATCGGTGATGTTTGACGTCAAGAACGTCGAGGTGTTCTATCTCGCGGAAGAAGGTGTGTTCATGCAGGCGGGAACACGGACATTCATTCTTGACAGGCTGGACCGCTCGACCAGCACGTTCAATAATGTTTTTCTGTTTGACTATAGGGGACCCAGCGGGCTTGAAACCCTTACCGCGTCAACTGGGATATTAATTCCAGTCGAAGGCCAGCAACGGCCTGTGCTGCGGCTGGAAAACGGCCACCGGCTGAAACTGGAGCGTTGGCCGACCCTGGATGGTGGAGCGGAAATCCCCTACGCGAGCATCACCGAATTTGCCACGACCGATACACCACTTGGAAAAGTTACCAATGCGCTGTTCAGGCCCCGCGGCGAAGATGAACGTGAGCTGACACTTCCCGAAATATATACCCAAATGGGCCACCCGCCCGAGGGGGCAACGCCAAATTCGATGCGTTCTGAGCTTCACAAGCGGATCGTGAATGTCGTCACATTCCTCATGTTGCCATTGCTCGCCCTGCCCTTTTCTATCGGTCGCCAGCGCAGCCAGCGCGGCTATCGTTTCGGCACAGCCATGGTGCTGGTGATCGCATTCCATGAAATTGTCGAGCAGGGCGCCGTGGCCACCAAATCCAATGGTTTTTCGCCGTGGCTGAGCATGTGGCTGCCGTTCGGCCTGATCACGGCTTTTGCCATGTGGCGCTTCTATGTCGCCAGCTTTACGCTGAGTCCTGATCGGATAGGTGATGGCATTGATGGCATCGGCGCGCGCATAAACAGCCTGTGGCGGCCCCTCGTGCGCCGGTTGGGCATGGGATCACGGCCATGAAAATCATCGCGTGGATGCTCACCCGCATGATCATTGTGCGCTTTCTGGCAATCGTCTTGGGGATTTCGGTTTTCGTGCTGACACTCGAAATCGTCTCCTATTCCAAGGAAATCTTGGCGCTGGACGTCGGCCGCGAAACAATCCTGTTCGAGTATATTCTGTTCCGTGCCCCCGCGACGCTTGCCACGTTTTTGCCCATGAGCATGTTGCTGGCCCTGCTTTTGACATTGACTGAACTCAGCTACCGCAATGAGGTTTCGCCGATCTGGTCGGCAGGTGCGTCACCGTTCCAGCTGGTCACCATGCTCTTGCCGGTGGCATTCATCACTGGCGGCCTGCACTTTCTTTTGACCGATCAGGCAATCCCTGCGGCAGCACCACAGCTGAAGGAATGGGGTGTTGCCGACTACGGTGAGAAAAAACTGAAGCTGGGCGAGAAAGATCCGATCTGGATGCGCTCAGGTCCAGATATTCTGCGCGCGGCCTCCTCAAACCCTGAATCAACTTTCCTGGAAGATGTCATCATTTTCCGCCGGGATCCCAACGGCATCCTGCGCGAACAGATCGTTGCAAAAGAGGCAACCCTTGAAGGTGACCGCTGGAACATGAAAGATGTGATCGTCTACTACCGTGAAAATCTTCCGCCAAATCGCCTGGATAGCCTGGTTTATTCCGGCGCCATGAAACCCGCCGCAGCCGGTGCCCGCTCTGGCGACCCGGAAGAAATGAATGTCAGCGATCTCAATTATTTCATCGAAAATTCCGGTTTTGGAATCAGGCCAACATGGGTGTATGAAACCTGGCTGCAAAAACGCATTTCCCTTTTCTTCACCCCTCTTGTCATGATCGCCCTTTGTATCCCTCTGGCCACCAGATTTCGCCGCGGTGGCGGAATAGGAATGCTGTTCGCAGTCGGCGTGGGACTGGGTTTTCTGTTCTTCGTAGCCGACGGTATTGCCGTTACAATGGGCGAAGTGGGATTCGTGTCGCCTTGGATGGCGGCGTGGATGCCAGTATTGAGTTTTGGAGCCTTGGCCACTGGCCTCGGCCTGCGCATGGACCGGGTATAGCATGACGGCAAAAACAAAATCCAGACCAGCCAAGAAACCAGCGCCAAAAAAACCGAAGGCCACAAGTCCTCAAACTGCACCAGAGCCCCCAGCAGAAGTTCATTTCAAACCTGCTCTGTGCATTGTGCAGGCACCTGAACACAGGCTGTGGTCCCTGACGCTGGCAGAAAGACTTGTCAAGCAATTTGCCAAGGCCGGGCTTACCGAGATTGTGGACGAAGTCACCGCTGCCACGCGCAATGGCCCCGTCATTCTCGTGCGCGGTGATGCCGTGCTTGACCAGCCGCTCATCTCCGAATTGCTCAAGCGCCCCAATTTCCTGCTTCTCACTGAAGATGCAAATGCCCAGCCCGTTGCGGTCAACCTGCGCAGCACGGATATTGCACTTGGTCTGGCTGTATTGAACCGCAGCAAGCCGCCAAGCGCAGCAAAATTTCTCGCCCGTTCACCCTCCCAACTCGATATGGATTTTTGGCAGGCGCTGCGCAAGCGCGAGACCCCTTATGCGATGATTGTTACACCCGAAAACAAGTCGTCGGTTGAATGGCGAATGTTCATGGGCACCTATAAAGGCGCCACTGATTTTGTAACCAAGCATCTCTGGCCCACGCCAGCATTCCACATCACCCGTTTTCTGGCGCCACTTGGCGTGACACCCAACATGGTGACAACCCTTGGTGCGATCATGACAGTAATCGCTTTCTGGCTGTTTCTCACAGGTCAATTCATTCCTGGCTTGATTGCCGCCTGGGCCATGACATTTCTGGATACGGTCGATGGCAAGCTTGCCCGCACCACGCTGAGGTCAAGCAAATGGGGGGATATGTTCGACCACGGCCTCGACCTCATCCACCCACCCTTTTGGTATATCGCCTGGGCACTGGGTCTTGTGACGAGCGGAACAGGGTGGAGCAATGAATTCTTCACCCTAGTCATCGCCGCGATCCTCGGGGGCTATGTCCTGCAGCGTGTAATCGAAGGCATAGCGATCAAGTGGCTGGGGCTGGAGATTCATATCTGGCGGCCAATTGACACCCTGTTTCGCCAAATCACCGCGCGGCGAAATCCAAACCTCATGATCTTGACCCTGTTCACTCTGGTCGCCAAACCCGATTGGGGCCTGCTGGCTGTAGCACTTTGGACGGTGATTTGTTTGGGACTCCACGGAGTTCAGCTGATTCAGGCCTTCGCGGAGAAACGCAAGAATGGCAATTTAGCATCATGGTTGACTAAGCTGTGAAACGCGCTGGCCTCCTTGTCAATCCGACTTCAGGAAAATCCAATGGCAAGGGCGTGGCGCTGGCAAATATGCTGAGGGATGCGCCCAATGTTTCAACGCGCATAATCAACAGGTTTGAGCAACTTCCTGAAACTTTGGATGTATTTGCCAGCGAGGGCGTGACTGATCTTTTCATCAGTTCGGGCGACGGCACCATCCAGGCTATTCAAACCGAACTTGCCGAGCGTCGACCATTCAAAATAGTTCCGCGCCTCGCCCTGCTGCCTCATGGAACAACAAATATGACGGCGGCTGATTTGGGCTTTCGGCGTGGTTCACTGCGCGATCAGGCCGAATTCATGGAAAACCTCGAAACAAAAGACCTCCGCCAGCGGCCAACACTTCGCGTAGGCAACCCCCAAGACAGCAAGCCGCGCCACGGCATGTTTCTGGGCGCAGGTGCCGCCGCAGAGGCAACGCTTTATTGTCAGCGAGCCTTCAACGCCAACAATCTCAAAGGCAATTGGGCAACCCTCGCAACCCTGATGACGGCCGTTGGCCGCACCCTGTTTACAAGATCCAACCCCGATGATGAAACGCGATTTGATAGACCCTTCCCTATCGAACTTACCAGTGAAGGAAGACTATGGTGCAGCGGCACGCATCTTTTGATGCTGTCCACCACGCTTGACAAGCTCATCCTCGGCGCCAGACCATTTTGGTGCGGAAAGACTGCCTCCATCCGCACATCGGTTTTCCCCTACCCTGTTCCCAGCATTCCCCGCTGGCTGTTGCCCATCATGTATGGCAGTGAAAACCGGAAGATGCCACAGGGAGCACTGAGCTTCTCAAGTGAAAGCCTGGAGATCTCCTGCCCCAACAATTTCGTGATCGACGGCGAGTTTTTTTCAGCCAAACCCGGCGAGCCGCTGAAAGTGGAAACCGGACATTTTTTCACTTATATCTGTGGCTAGATGAGGACGTCCCCCAAAACTGTCGAGGAATTTTGCGGGCATGAGCTTGCCAGGAAGGTTCCGGGCGAACTCGCCGCAATGGCGGAAGTTTTGCGCGCCAGGCATTCCGGCACAGTCGCCATCCTCGCCTATGGCTCATGCCTGCGCGGCGTGGACGCTGCTGACACGCTGATTGATTTCTATGTGCTCACCGAAAATCTGGGCGGCGTCAGCGGGAATTTCCTCAGCCGCCTGGGATGCGCGGCGGCCCCGCCCAATGTATACTATGCAGAAGCACGAGCTTTTGGAAAATCCCTGCGGGCAAAATATGCTGTCCTGCCAATCTCATTATTTGCCATGAAGATGAAACCGGAGAACGGCAATCCCTATTTCTGGGCGCGCTTTTCACAGCCATCGGCGCTGGTTTATGCGCGCGACCAATCAGCCCGCAATGAAACGGTTGCCGCCATCGCGCAAGCCCTGCGCACCTGCTTTGCCAATGCCAAATCCCTGACCTCCGCCCGCAACCCGTTGGCCAGATGGACAGCCATATTTACTGAAACCTACAAAACCGAATTCCGCTCCGAAAGAACCGATCGCGCCACCCAAATTGTTTCGACCTATCCCGGATATTACAAGCAGGCAGCCAGCCTATTGGCAAGCGAACCCTCGATCCACAAGAATCAAACATTGCGCCGGTTCACCGGAAAACTGTGGTCGGTTCTGCGGCTCATCAAGGCAGCTTTTACCTTTCAGGGCGGAGCCGACTACATCGTCTGGAAAATCGAGCGCCACTCCGGTGAAAAAATTGTCCTCACCGATTGGCAAAAACACCACCCCATAATTGCCAGCCTCATGCTGCTGCCAACCCTGCTCCGCAAAGGTGCCGTGCGTTAGGCTGCAGCCTTGGCCATCACAACCTTGCCGAAAAGCGCAATGATCCGGTCAATATCATCAGAACTATGCGCCGCGGAGACCGAGCAGCGCAGCAGGCAGAGCTTGTTCGGCGTGCCTGGCGGCAACGCGATGTTCACATAGACGCCAGCCACAAGGAGAGCGTTCCACATGGTGATGGTTGAAACCTCATCGGCGCATTTGACGGCTATCACCGGGCTCACGGCATCACAGCCCATATTGAGACCCAGCGCCTTGAAGCCCTCAAACAGCCGCGCGGAATTGGCCCGTAGGCGGTCCCGCCGCTCAGGCTCTGCCGCAAGCTTCCGCACCGCCGCAAGTGATGTGGCAATGGAGGCTGGCGACGAGGAGGCCGTGAACATGTAAGGCCGCATGGCATAGCGGAGCGTTTCAAACATCGGATGATTGCCAGCTCCAAAACCGCCGATGGCGCCAACACTCTTGGAGAAAGTGCCAACGAC
>JANMHO010000265.1:0-7034 GCA_031375195.1 Rhodobiaceae bacterium | reverse complement strand
AAATTATACCGATTGCGTATTGCGATCAGTTTGACCGATTGGCTAGGAATACTCAAGTGACGGGCAAGCGACAACAACCATGGAGAACAGGATGAGCGGCTTGAATAAAGGAAGCGGCGGAGACTCTCCCTCCCAACTGATCGATGCGAGAATCAAGGAGCTGGGTGATTGGCGGGGCGAGATGCTCGCGCGGGTCCGAAGTCTCATCAAGCAGGCCGACCCGGAGGTGGTTGAGGAGTGGAAGTGGGGCATTCCGGTATGGTCGCACGCCGGGATTATCTGCACCGGTGAGACCTACAAGACTGCCGTGAAGACGACCTTCGCCAAGGGCGCTGCGCTCACGGACCCTTCAGGCCTCTTCAACTCCAGCCTCGAAGGCAAAGTGCGGCGCGCCATCGATTTCCACGAGGGCGGCAAGATTGATGACAAGGCTTTCAAGGCGCTCATTCGCGCCGCCGTGGCGCTGAACACGTCGGTGCGCGCTGCCGCTGGCCCCGCCCGCTCCCGGAAGAGGCCAAAGAGCGCTTAAGGGGCGTCTTTCTGGCGGCAGATTGAGGCCGCGCCACATGATTTTGGAATGCAAATCCCGATTGGCGCGCCCTAAGAGATTCGAACTCCTGACCCCCAGATTCGTAGTCTGGTGCTCTATCCAGCTGAGCTAAGGGCGCGCGATGTCGCAGGAATGGGGTTCCTTAATACGCCACTGGCGGCAAAGCAAGCCTTACTCAAGGGCCGCCGTTTTTGGCTCCTGTCCCCGCCCATTGCGCATGGGCGTGACGTGATCGGGTATGGAAACAGCAAAACAGGTTCCGTCCCCGGTTGTCTCCAGCAAGCTGATGTCACCGCCATGGGCGCGCACCAGCTCTGCGGCGATGGCCAGGCCAAGGCCGGTGCCGCCGGGCCTTGCCGCGCTCTGAAAGGCCTCGAATAGCCGCGAACGCACGGCTGCGGGAATGCCCGGCCCGTTGTCCCTGACATCAATGACGGTGACATTGCCCTCGCGCCTGGCGAATATGCTCAACATGCCATCCGGCCCGCCGGCGCCTTCCGCCTGCAGGGATTCAATGGCCTGAATGGAATTGCGCGCAAGATTGGTCAGCACACGGATCAACTGCTCCCGGTCCGCGTCGACCGAGACGCCCGGAGGCACGTTGTTGACGAGATTGACGCGGCTTGCGGCCTGCACCACGGCGCCTTCGATCACTTCTTCGACAATATCCCTGAGACCCAGTCTTTCGCGGCTGGGCGGCAATTCCTGAGCCCGCCCGAATTGCAGCGTCTGGCTGAGGAACTCAATGGCGCGGTCGAGCGAACCGATAAGCTTCGGCGCAAACCGCTTGACCGTCGGGTCATCGGCCATTGAGAGGCGATCCGAGATGAGCTGGGCCGATGTCAGCATATTGCGCAAATCATGGCTGACCTTGCTGACAGCCAATCCCAGCGCCGCAAGATGGTTCTTCTGTTTCAGCATCGCCGCGAGTTCATTCTGCATGCCATGCAGCTCGCGCTCGGCGATGCCGATTTCATCGCGCCGGTCCGACGCTGAAATAATGCGCGAGAAATCCTCGGGGTTCTGGCCAAATGCCACCATGTTGCGCGTGATGCGCTGCATGGGCTTCACCAGAACCCAGTTCAAGGCCGCGAAGATCATGCCCGCCACCAACAGTGAAAGCACAATTGAAAGCAGCAGGATATTGATGGCATAGCCATACATGGCGCTGCGCAGCGGTTTCTCGCGGAGAGCGATTTCGATAAGGTCGCCCGACATGTTGGGCGGCAGGTCGATCACGCTGATGACGCGGTCCTCGCCCATCAGCATGGCCCCGAAAGCATCGCGAATGGCGTCATGCCACCTGAAACCGCGCAGGTCGAAACTGGCGTCGATCATGTAATCGCCATCGCTGCGCAGCGCCAGTCTCCGGCTCTCGCCCTTCTGCAGGGAAACAACCAGCACGCCGGCGCCCATGAGAAGCTCGCTGCGCAAATCGCTGGACAGCAATTGATCAGGCGCCGCTTCCACCGCAAGCGCCGCGATTTCAGCCTGGGCGATGCGCCCTTTCAGCCACTGGATGCGAAAATTCGCGATCGATGGCAGGAAAATCATGACCTCGCCGAGCATGACGAAAATAATGGTCAGCAGCAGGACCTTGCCGGAAAGCCCGCGCAAGACCCCCGGCTGTTTGGCCTGGCCGATGTTTTCCCCGTCGCGCATGATTGTCAACCTAGCCCAGTTTCCCCAAAAGGCGAAGCGCGCCGCGCACATAGGCGTTAGACGCAAGACCTGAATAATAGCTTACCGCCACCCGCCGGTTGATCTCGCCCAGCGTGGGATAGGGCGCCACCATGCCGGCGAGCGCCTTGATTTTCAGCCCGCTGCCCATCGCCAGCACCCATGGCTGGATCAGCTCGCCGGCCTGCGCGCCCACAATGCTGACGCCCAGGATTCTGCCGCCCTTGCCAATAACGGCCTTGATGAGGCCCGTGGTCTTTCCCTCCGCCTGGGCCCGGTCATTGTCGTGAAACGGCCAGCGCAGCGCTTTGACTGCGCCGCCGAATTCCTGTCTGGCCGCGGCTTCGGTCAAGCCCACATGGGCCAGTTCCGGGTCCGTGTAGGTAACCCAGGGAATAATGTCAGTGCGGTTTTTCACCGGCAACCGGAACAGCGCGTTGCGGATTACGAGCCCCGCCTGATAGCCCGCCACATGAGTAAACTGCAACCCGCCCGCCACATCGCCAACGGCATAGATGTGGCGTTGGGAACTGCGGAGCCCGGCGTCCACTGTTATGCCGCGCTTGGTGCAGGCAACGCCCGCCGCTTCCAGGTTCATGCCATCCACATTGGCCACCCGGCCAGCGGCCACCAGCAGATGGCTGCCGGTGATCGCACCATGGGTTTCGGTATCAACCACAAACCCTGCATTGGCCTTGGAAATTTTCGTGATCGCAGCGCGGGCCACTATTTTGATTCCGTCGGCCCTTAAACTGTCAAGCACAATGCCGGTGAGTTCCGGATCATCCTTCGCCAGCGGGTCAAAGGCTTCAAGCACGGTCACCTCCGATCCCAGCCGCCGATGCGCCTGCGCCAGCTCCATGCCAATGGGCCCACCGCCAATGATGACCAGGTGTTTCGGCAGAACCGTGTTTTCAAAAACGGTTTCATTTGTCAGATAGGCGACATCAGCAAGGCCAGGTATTGGCGGAATTGCTGCCCGCGATCCCGTGGCGATCACAAAGCGCCTGGCTTTGTAAACCGTGCCCGCGGCTTCCACTGACGTGGCGTCAATGAACTTCGCCGCACTTGATACAACTTTCACACCGAGTTTCTCAAACCGCTCAACCGAGTCATTGGGTTCAATCGCGGCAATCACGCTGCGCACATAGGCCTGGACTTTTTTGAAATCCACTTTGGGCGCGGCGGCTTCAATTCCGTATTTGCCCGCAGTCCGCATCGCATGGGCTTGCTTGGACGCGGCAATCAGCGCTTTGGACGGAACGCAGCCATAGTTCAGGCAATCGCCGCCCATTTTTCCTTTTTCAAACAGGATGACGCTCTGCCCGAATTGCGCCGCCGCCGCCGCAACTGTCAGTCCGCCGGAGCCAGCGCCAATGACAGCGATGTCGTAAATCATGGGCGCGTCCTGAATTTTTTGAGAATGACGGGAATGATGGCGACAACGCCCAAAGCCGCAAACGCTGCAAGAAGCTCTGGCGTGATCAGCGACGAAAGCGACAGGTCGAAATCGCAAATGGCGGCGGCATTCTGCGCCAGACATGCCTTATTGGCCGACATCTGCGCGTCAATGACGCTGTCGAGGCCCGACCCCACAAAACTGAAAGCGATTGTACCGGGGATGATGCCGATGAAGGTTGCGGCAACAAAGGTGCGCAAATTGACGCGCGCCAGCCCCGCGACCGTGTTCACCGCGAAAAACGGAAAGGCCGGCACCAGCCGCAGAAACAGCAGATAGTTGAAACTGTCCTCGGCGAAACCCTTGGACAGTTTCTGCACGAAGGGCCCGGCGCGTTCCGCGAGGGCAGCACCCAGTGAAGTCTTGACGATTTGAAACACGATTGTGGAGCCGATGGTCGCGGCGATAACAGTGGCCGGCGCGCCAAGCAGCCAGCCAAATATGAATCCGCCAAAAATGGTGAGTATAGCCGCGCCCGGCAGGGAAAGCGCTACGATGGTCACGTAAACCAGCATAAAGATCAGCAATGCCAGCGCCAGGTTATTGGCTACAAACAGTTTCAGCGCCCCGCGGTTTTCAGCAATGGTTTCAAGGGTGAAATATTCGTGCAATCCAAGTGCCAGCGACAGGCCAATAAGCGCCACAAGCGCCGCAAGCGGAAGCCAGCGCTTGAGGCGATTTGGCGTTTTTGTACGGGTCACAGTCTCGGGCACAAGGATTTCCGCAGTTGATTGCCCCAAAACCATGCCGCAATAAGAGACCAAGCGATAGTCCTCCTCACTCCCTCGTGAGAACTGTTCAGGCCGCGTGTGCAAGCTGTGACTTGGCTTTCCGTCCATGCGTTGACTTTCTCCCGCCTTTACCTCTATAACCCGCCACAATTCCTGAAAGCGAAATGACCGAGCGCCTGAAGGCACCTGCTTTGCTTGCCAAAGTGAAAGTTATGTATTTGAAAATACTGGTGTTTTATGGGTGGCATGAAAGATACGGAGACCTGTTGTGAAGCGCACTTACCAGCCGTCTAAAATTGTCCGCAAGCGTCGGCACGGGTTCCGCGCCCGCATGGCGACAGTTGGTGGCCGCAATGTCATCACCCGCCGCCGCGCCAAGGGCCGCAAGCGGCTCTCGGCCTAATCCCCGACGATGGAACACCTCAAGCGTCGGCAGGATTTCATTGCCGCCGCGAGGGCGATGTCGGAAGCCACGCCCGGCATGGTCGTGCAGGCGCGGAACCGTTTGGACACGAGCCCTTCCCGCATTGGCTTCACCTGCAGCAAGAAAATTGGCAATGCCGTCGCCCGCAACCGCTCCAAGCGCCGCATGCGCGAGGCTGCGAGGCTCGTTGTGGGTGAAGATGCGCAGCCAGGTTTTGACTACGTGCTGATCGGCCGGATGACCACGGCCACACGAAATTTCGCCGATTTGAAAAAAGATCTGGGCGCTGCCTTGCAGCGCTTGCATCGCAAGCCACAAGGGCAGGCTGACAAGGGTAAATCATGACCGACTACAACAACAAGAATTTCATTCTTGCCATTGTTCTTTCCATGGCGATCATTTTCGGCTGGCAGTATTTTTATGCAGGCCCCATTGCCGAGAAAGCCCAGAAGCAAACCGAGCTGGCCCAGACAGCAGCGCCGGCAGCAGCCACCCAACCCGCGGCAGTTCCGCGCGAGCAGGTGTTGACCAGCGCCCCCCGCGTCAAGATTGAAACGCCGGAATTGCAGGGATCAATCAATTTGGCCGGCGCCCAGCTCGATGACCTGCATCTCGCGCAATACCGTGAAACCATTGATCCCAAGAGCCCAACCATTGTGCTGCTGTCACCAGCAGGTTCGCCCAATGCCTTCTTTGCCGAGCAGGGCTTTGTAGGCGCCACTGGCACCACGGCAAAACTCCCCGATGCGAAAACTGTTTGGACTGCCCCTGCAGATGCGGCTTTGGGCACGGATAAACCGCTAACGCTCACGTGGGACAATGGCGCGGGCCTGATTTTCACCCGCGAAATTTCGATCAATGACCACTACGTGTTTACGGTCGCGCAAACCGTTCAAAACAACACCGCCGCAGCCATTGCCCTCATCCCCTATGGCCGCATTCAGCGCCAGGATACGCCAAAAGTTGCGGGCTGGTGGGTGTTCTTTGAGGGCATGCTGGCTTTCGTCGGCGACAAGCTCCAGGAAGTTCACTACAAGGATGTGCAAGGCGCAGAGCAGCCGATCCGGGTGGATAGCCTTGGTGGTTGGCTCGGCTTCACGGATAAATATTGGGCCGCAACCCTGATACCAGATCAAAAGCTGGCATTGTCTTCAAGCTTCCAGCATCAGAAGCAAGCGAACCGCGATGTCTATCAAGTTGATTATTTGGCGAAGGACGCCATCGTTATCCAGCCTGGCGCGACAGGTGTTTATAAAGACCAGCTTTTTGCCGGCGCCAAGGTTGTGAAAGCCATCCAGGCCATCGGCGAAAAATACAATATTCCACGGTTTGATCTCATGATCGATTGGGGCTGGTTTGCTCCCATCACCAAGCCCATGTTCTATCTGCTCGACTTCCTGAATGGTTTGGTTGGCAACTTCGGCATCGCAATCCTGATGGCCACAGTGCTCGTCAAGCTCGCTGTTTTCCCGCTCGCCAACAAGTCCTACGCCTCCATGAGCAAGATGAAGAAACTGGCGCCCGAAATGGCCAAGCTCAAGGAGCTTTACCCCGATGACCGGGCCAAGCAGCAGCAAGGCATGATGGAGCTTTACAAGAGGGAAAAAGTCTCGCCTGTTTCCGGCTGCTTGCCAGTCGTGGTTCAAATTCCGGTTTTCTTTTCCCTCTACAAGGTCATCCTGACCTCCATCGAACTCCGCCACGCGCCCTTCTATGGCTGGGTGCATGACCTTTCCGCCGCCGACCCCACAAACTTCTTCAACCTGTTTGGCCTCATTCCCTGGTCGCCACCCCTGTTCCTGGCGCTCGGCGTCTGGCCAATACTCATGGGTGTCACCATGTGGGTGCAGATGCGCCTTAACCCGACGCCACCCGATCCGGTGCAAGCGAGCCTCTTCAACTGGATGCCGGTGATGTTCACCTTCATGCTGGGCAGCTTCCCGGTTGGCCTGGTCATCTATTGGGCTTGGAGCAATCTTCTCTCCATCATCCAGCAATCCTACATCATGAAACGCCATGGAACCGAGATCGATCTCTTCGGCAACATCGCGGAAAGCCTTCCCTTCCTGAAGAAAAAACCCAAGATCACGTGACCGCCCGCTTCAACAGCGACCAGCTTCTGGCCGGGCGGAGATTGTTCTCCGCCCCTTCCACATTCATCATGGGTGTTGCGGCGCTCGATCAATTGCC
>JANMHO010000239.1:0-8066 GCA_031375195.1 Rhodobiaceae bacterium | reverse complement strand
GGTCCCATTCCCGATATGGTTTGGCAATTTCAAAGGCTTCGCTTAAGAAGGCGAGACTTCTCACACCGCCACTCATCACAGCCATTCTGGCTGGTGGCTATCAACCGCGCTGGCACACGTCAGCCACTTCAGGGGACTGGGCATGAAACTTCTGCGTTACGGGCCAATAGGCAAGGAAAAACCAGGCATTCTCGACAAGGCTGGCAAAATCAGGGACCTTTCGAAAGTCATTCCCGATATCACCGGTGAAACCATTTCACCCAAAGGCCTGGCCAAGCTCCGCAAGCTGAAACTGGAAAGCCTGCCGCTGGTCAAGGGCTCGCCCCGCATCGGGTCCTGCGTGGCCAACCCGCAGAAATTCATCGCGATCGGCCTGAATTATTCTGACCACGCCGCTGAATCAGGCCTCGCCGTGCCGCCGGAACCCGTTGTTTTCACCAAGCAGGTGAGCTGCCTTTCCGGTCCCAATGATGATGTGACCCTGCCGCCCAAATCCAAGAAATCCGACTGGGAAGTGGAGCTCGGCGTGATCATCGGAACTCGCGCCAAGAATATTTTGAAGAAAGACGCTCTCGCCCATGTGGCAGGCTACTGCACCATCAATGACCTCTCGGAACGCGAATTCCAGGTGGAGCGTTCCGGCCAGTGGACCAAGGGCAAATCCTACGACACCTTCGGCCCCATCGGCCCGTGGCTGGTGACTGCGGACGAAGTGAAAGACCCGCAAAACCTTCACCTCTGGCTGGAGCTCAACGGCAAGCGCGTGCAGGATGGCACCACCGCCACCATGGTCTATGGCGTGGCGCACGTCGTGGCCTACCTCTCGGAATTCTTCACCCTGATGCCAGGCGACATCATCACCACCGGCACACCTCCCGGCGTCGGCATGGGCATGAAACCCCAGCGCTACCTCAAGCCCGGTGATAAAATGCGTGTCGGCATTGATGGCCTGGGCGAGCAGAACCAGAAGGTTGTGCGCGATAAATGAGGGCCTCGAACGACAAGCAAAACCGCCCCAAGGCCCGTCTGGCCAAGGGTTTCCGCGACGTGGACGCGAACGAAATTCGCGGCCTCAAGCGCATGCTGCGCATCATTGAGGGTGTGTATGAAATTTATGGCTTCGAACCCGTGGAACAGCCCTTCATTGAGTACACCGAGGCGCTGGGAAAATTCCTGCCCGACCAGGACCGTCCCAACGAGGGCGTGTTTTCCTTTCAGGACGATGACGAGCAATGGCTGAGCCTGCGCTATGATCTGACGGCACCACTCGCCCGCTACGTGGCCGAGAACCAGCAATCCCTGCCAACGCCCTTCCGCAGCTACCGCCAGGGCTGGGTCTTCCGCAACGAAAAACCCGGCCCCGGCCGCTACCGCCAGTTCATGCAGTTCGATGCCGATACGGTCGGCAGCGCATCGCCTGCCGCCGACGCCGAAGTCTGCATGATGGCAGCCGATACGATGGAAGCACTGGGAATCAACAAAGGCGCGTATCTTGTCAAGTTTAGCAATCGCAAGATTCTTGATGGTGCTTTGGAGGCAATTGGATTGATCGGCCCAGAAAACGCCTCTCGCCGACTGACGGTGCTAAGGGCTATGGACAAGTTTGATAAGCTTGGTTCAGGAGTCCGTGACTTGCTGGGTAAAGGACGAATGGACACCAGCGGAGATTTCACTCCCGGTGCAGGCCTGCCGATAGAAGCGATCGATGCCCTGATAGTTCTTCTGTCAAAGACTGACAGGTATACTTCGGCCCACGAAACGAACGAAGAATCGATTCTGGCGCTATCCCTGACACCATTCGCCGCAAATCTTTCGTTTTCTGAGGGATTGCGCGAGGCCATGGAGATGGCAAAGATATTTCGAGCAGGCGGATACTCTACGTTAAATGTGAGCTTTGACACTTCCGTTGTCCGCGGTCTGGAATATTACACTGGCCCTGTTTTCGAATGCGAACTTCTGATGGAGACGAAGGACGAGGATGGCAAGCCTGTGCGCTTCGGTTCTGTCGGCGGAGGCGGGCGCTATGATGATCTCGTCGCGCGATTTACCGGACAATCGGTTCCCGCTACAGGCTTCTCAATGGGTGTGTCGCGTCTCTATTCCGCGTTGAAACTTCTGGGCAAAACTGAGGACAAGGAAACCACTGCTCCCGTTGTCGTTCTCGTCATGGATAAGAACGCTCTCGGCGATTACCAGAAAATGGTGCAGCAATTGCGTGGCAGCGGTATCCGCGCTGAAATGTATGTCGGCACCTCCGGTATGAAGGCCCAGATGAAATATGCCGACAAGCGCGGCAGCCCGCTTGTGGTCATTCAGGGTGGCGATGAAAAAGCCAAGGGCGAAGTCACGCTGAAGGATTTGGCGCTGGGCAGCCAACTCGCCAGCGGAGTTGAATCCCGCGAGGAATATGCGAGCCAGCGTCTGGCCCAGGTTTCAGTTCCCGAAACCGATCTCGTGAAAGCCGTCACAGAAATGCTGGGCCGTGGCCGGTAAATCCAAGACTGAACGCGAGGCGCTGGAACGCCAGAACGCCGCCATCATGGCGGTGTTTGAGCGCGCCGGCTTTGACTACATCGCGCCGGACATCATCCAGCCCGCCGATATTTTTCTCGAACGGTCCGGCGAAGATATCCGCGCCCGGACTTTTGTGTTTACCGATCCGTCCGGCGCTGAAATGTGCTTGCGCCCGGACCTCACGGTGCCCGCTTGCCGCTATCACCTGAGCCATGCGGAAAAGCCAGACGAGGAGGCAAAATATTGCTATCTCGGCTCCGCCTTCCGATTTCCCAACGAGCATCTGAGCCCGCAGGAATTGTTACACGCGGGGTGGGACTGGGTTGCCGCGCCCGATGCGGCAGCGGCCGAAGCCCGCGTTCTGAAACTGGCGATCAGTGCGCTTGAGGCAACGGGCCTCACGAAATTCCGCGTGACCCTCGGCGACCTCGGACTCTTTTCCGCGTTGCTTGAAGATACGCCCATGCCTGACCGCTGGCGCCAGCGTTTGAAACATCATTTCTGGCGGCCCCATGCTTTCCGCGAAGTGTTGGAAAGCTTCACCTCAAGCCGCGGTGCCAAGCGCACCAGTATTTCACCCTTCATTGACCGGCTGGCAGATGAACCCGCCGGCGAAGTTGTCGCAAGCGAAATGACCGCGCGAAACCTGCCGCTTGTCGGTGGCCGTTCATTGGAGGAAATTGCCGCAAGGCTTGCCGGCAAATCCGCTGACCGGTCAGAGCCGCAGCTCGATCAGGCCATGGCCGACAGGATCACGGGCTATCTCGATATCGTCGAACCCGCCAGCAATCTCGAGGGCCGTTTGAACCGGATGGAGCAAGGGCGGAATTTCCGTATCGCATGGAAGCACTGCGAGGCGCGCCTTGCTGAAATGGAGGAGCTTGGGTTGAACCCCAAGCGCTTCGAATTCAAGGCAACCTTTGGCCGCGAACTTGAATATTACACAGGCTTCGTTTTCCAGATCGATGTGGAAACACCTGATGGCATCGTGGCGGTGGCTGGCGGTGGCCGTTACGATAATCTCCTGTCCGACATGGGTTCCCCCGTGCCCGTGTCAGCCGTAGGCTGCGCCATACATACCGAACGCCTCAAGGCGGTGCTGGGATGAAAACGCTGACACTCGCAATTCCATCGAAGGGCCGCTTGATGGAACAGGCCGCCGAAGTTCTCGCGCGTGCGGGCTTCACCATTGACCGCAGCGCCGCCGCGCGCGGCTATCGCGGGACTTTGCAAGGCACCGAAGGCGTCGAAGTGGCATTTCTCTCCGCCGGTGAAATCGCCCAGAACCTGCGCGACGGAAAAATTGATTTGGGAATCACCGGCGCCGACCTCCTGGCCGAGAAGGCCGGGACTGGCGACCAATTGGTCTCGGTTCTGGCCCCGCTCGACTTTGGTCACGCAAATGTGATCGCGGCCGTTCCCGAATGCTGGCTCGATGTGGCCTCCATGGCCGACCTCGACGAGGTTTCCGAGAGCTTTTATTCCAGCCATGGGCGAAGGCTCAGGGTTGCCACCAAATATCTCAATCTCACGCGGCAGTTTTTTGCCGAAAAAGGCGTCACCGGCTACCGGATTGTCGAAAGCTCAGGCGCCACCGAGGGCGCTCCCGCCGCTGGAACCGCTGAAATCATTGTGGATATCACCACGACTGGCGCGACCCTTGCCGCCAATCACCTGAAAATCCTCGATGATGGCATTATCCTGCGCTCAACTGCGGTGCTCGCGGCAACCCAAAGCGCTTCGGCCGATAGCCGTGCCGCGGAGATTGCGGAAACCTTGAAGAATATGCAAAGATTCCAACCGCCACCCATTTAATTACATTTGTCATACGACTATAGTAGTAGACGTTGAGAGCTAAGGTGGGATTGGGTTTTTGAATTCTGCGCTTGCGAGAGTCTGGTATCGCCCCCGGTTCAGATTGTCGGTTATCCGCGCGATTTAAGAGACACAAACCTTGAACCTGAGTGAAGGGCCGCACATCAGTGCGGCCCTTCACGATTCTGGTATATGCTGCGGCAAGCGATTCTTTCACGGCAGGCGACGCAATTTGAAAAAAACTCCGCACACGGATCATTCCCCGGGAACCGAGTTCACGCCGAAACTCATTTCATCCCTGCGCGAGGGTTACAGCCCGTCCGCGCTTCGCAAAGATGTCTTTGCGGGCCTCACCGTGGCGATCGTAGCCCTGCCCCTGTCAATGGCCATTGCCATCGCTTCCCACGCAGGCCCGGAAAGTGGCCTGTACACGGCGATTATTGGTGGCTTCATAATTTCCGCCTTTGGTGGCAGCCGTTTTCAAGTTGGCGGGCCCGCCGGCGCATTCATTGTTCTCGTGGCCTCAATAATTGACCGCCAGGGTTTTGGCGGCCTGCTGCTGGCAACCATGATGGCAGGCGTGATCCTGCTGGCCCTGGGGTTTCTCAGGCTCGGAACCTACATCAAATATGTTCCCCACCCCGTCATCGTTGGTTTCACCGCCGGTATCGCCACCATCATTCTTGCCAGCCAGATCAAGGAACTCTTTGGACTTGAATTGCCAGGTGCGGAGCCTGCAAATCTGGTGCCCAAATTGCAAGCCCTGTGGCAGGCCACGCCAAGCTTCAATGCCAGCGCCGCGCTTGTTGCGGCCCTCTCCATCCTCATTATCCTGGGGCTGAGGAAATACCGCCCCCACTGGCCTGGATTTCTGATAGCCGTTGTCAGCGCGGCAGTTCTGGCCTGGGCCTTGCATCTGGATATCGAAACCATCGCGACGCGCTTCGGCGGCATTCCACGCAGCCTTCCGGCTCCAGCTTTTCCGGAAATCTCGTTTGAAAAAATGACTCTGCTTTTGCCGGATGCCTTGGCGCTTGCCCTGCTCGGTGGAATAGAATCTCTGCTCTCGGCGGTTGTCGCGGATTCCATGTCGGGCCGCAGGCATCGCTCCAGCATGGAACTGGTGGCGCAGGGCCTGGCAAATATCGTGGCCCCGATTTTTGGCGGCATCACGGCCACCGGCACCATCGCCCGCACCGCCACCAATGTGCGAGGCGGCGCCCATGGCCCCCTGGCTGGGATTTTCCATGCGGCCTTCATATTGCTCTTTATGGCGGTTGCTGCGCCGCTTGCGGGCTACATCCCGCTTTCCGCCCTTGCTGGAATTCTCGTCGTGGTTGCCTGGAACATGGTGGAGAAATCCGCGTTCAGATCTTTGTTGGCGAATTCCCGGGGCGATGCCACCGTGTTGCTCGCGACTTTTCTGCTGGTGATATTCGTCGACCTGCCAACCGGCATCACGGTGGGTGTGGTTCTGGGCTGCCTTGTCTTCATGCACCGCATGGCCCAGGCCATCGACATTCAAACCCACCACCATGCGGATGTGAACCCGGACGCGGAATATGTCACAGCGCCCGGCATCATCATCCACCGCATTTCCGGCGCGTTTTTCTTTGGCGCCGCCAGCGCCGTCCTGACAACCCTCGAGCGCATCAACGAGGTTCCCAAGGCCTACATCCTGGATTTTACACAGGTGCCCTTCGTGGATTCCTCTGCGGCGCATGGTTTGCGCGGATTTCTGCAAAAGGTTCGAAAGCACGGCGCGCCCGTTTACGTGACGGGAACCACGCCAGCGGTAAGGCGCGAACTCACCCGCAGTGGCATCAAGGAGCCCGATGTGCGCTTTGGCAAAACAGTCGAGGCCAGCATTGCGGCCATCAAAAGCGGCCTTGATTTTGACCAAGACGATGAATAGTCAGGTGAAAGCCAAAGGAGCAGGTCGAATGTCAAAACCGGTATTTTTGCGCGCAGTGCTATCCGCCGCGGCGATTATTTTACTGATGGCTAGTCCGTCGTTAGCTGCAAGTTGCGGAAACAACGCCAAGGGCTTTGACGGCTTCATCAAGGCATTTGGCCAGGAGGCGGCTGCCAACGGCATTGGACGGCGCGCCCTGTCGGCCCTTGATGGCCTGGCCTACGATCCATCCATCGTCAAAAAAGACCGCGCGCAAAATGTTTTCGCCCAAAGCTTTTTGCAGTTTCAGGGCCGCATGGTGACGGATTACCGGGTCAAGCATGGCGCTGAACTGATCAAAAAACACAAGGCAACATTTGCCCGCGTCGAAAAGCAATATGGCGTGCCGGCCCCGGTGATTGTGGCCTTCTGGGCGCTTGAAACCGACTTCGGCGCCAATATTGGCGACCTGCCAACAATCCCATCCCTGGCAACCCTCGCTTGGGATTGCCGGCGGCCTGAAAAATTCCGCCCGCAATTGATGGCGGCCCTTGAGCTGATCGAGCGCGGTGATTTGCGCGAAGACGAAATGCGCGGCGCCTGGGCTGGTGAAATCGGCCAAACCCAGTTCCTGCCCTACGATTACAATGAAAGTGCGGTTGATTTTGACGGCGACGGCAAACGCGATTTGCGCGGCAGCATTCCCGATGTTCTGGCATCGTCGGCCAATCTCCTGCGCCAGCATGGCTGGCAGCCGGGCCAGCCCTGGATGCAGGAAGTGCGCGTGCCACGGGAGCTCCCCTGGGAGGAAGCCGATATCGCCATTCAGCACCCCCGCGCCCAATGGGCGGAATGGGGCGTAAAGTCTGCCGGCGGCAAGGCCCTCAAGGCCGACGCGTTCCAAGCCTCGTTGCTGTTGCCCATGGGCAAGGACGGCCCCGCATTTCTGGCCTACGAAAACTTCACTACCGCCTATCTCAAATGGAATGAGTCACTGGTTTATTCGACCACTGCTGCCTATCTCGCAACCCGCATCGCGGGAGCCTCAAGAGTAAGCCCCGGAAATTCCGAGGTGGTGCCTTTGACCTATAAGGAAGTTGTCGAACTGCAAAAAATATTGGCGGCCAAGGGTTATGATGTCGGCAAGTTTGACGGCAAGATCGGCAAGGGCACGCGCGCTGCGGTGAAGGAAATGCAAAGCCAGCTTGGCCTGCCCGCCGATTCCTATCCCACTCAGGAGTTGCTCTCGCGCCTCAGGCGGGGTTAGCTACTCGTGCCGGAGCGCCTCAATGGGATCAAGGCGTGCTGCGCGCCGCGCCGGAAAATATCCGAACACCATGCCGATCAAGCCAGAGAACACGAAGGCGGCTAAGGCAATGCTGGCGTTCACAGTGAACGGAATGCCCATGGCATAGGCGGCAAGGCCCGCCAACCCCAGGCCAAAGCCAATCCCGATGACGCCGCCAAAAATCGCCAGCACCACGGCTTCGACCAGAAACTGGGTAAGCACCTGGTTCTCCAAAGCGCCGATGGCAAGCCGGATGCCAATCTCCCGCGTCCGTTCGGTGACCGACACCAGCATGATGTTCATGATGCCAATGCCACCCACGAGAAGGCTGACCGCTGCCACAGCGCCGAGCAATCCAGTCATCATGGTCGATGTGGAACTCAGTGTGTTGACAATCTGGCTCATGTCGCGCACCGAGAAATCATTGTCCTCGTCAGGAGTCAATCGCCGTTGCTCTCGAAGAATCTCTTCCATTGCGCCCTGCACAAGGACCATGGCGTCTGGCGTTTCAACCGAAACATAAATCGTCGCGATGCGCTGGTTGCCGGAAATCCG
>JANMHO010000227.1:0-1897 GCA_031375195.1 Rhodobiaceae bacterium | reverse complement strand
CCGGAAACCGAGAAGACCTCCAACGCCGCCTCAAGGATCAATTCCTTGTTGCGGGCCTGAATGCGGGTATTGATTGGCGCTTTGGTTTTCAACTGGGGCATTGGAAGCCACCTTATAATTCTTGATCAAATGGTCAAGAGCGGATAGTTTTGGGCGCAATCACAAAAAAATGCCCGGGAGGGGTTATGACGGCTCAAGCCGTGATCAGCGCCAGCGACTTGAGCCTCACGTTCACCACGGCGGACGGGCCGGTGTTTGCCTTGCAGGGCATCAATTTGACGGTGAATGACGGGGACTTTGTTTCGCTGATCGGGCCTTCGGGATGCGGGAAAACCACGCTTTTGCGGGTGATCGCCGATTTGGAGCAGGCGAGTGCTGGGAAGGTTTCGGTCAATGGCATGGCGCCTGAACAGGCGCGCAAAGCCCGCGCCTATGGCTATGTGTTTCAGGCGCCAGCGCTTTATCCCTGGCGGACGGTTGAGCAGAATGTCGGGCTGCCGCTGGAAATCATGGGGACCGCTGACGCGGCCGCGCGGGTGAGGCGCAATCTTGAATTGGTCAATCTTGCGGGTTTCGAAAAGAAATTTCCCTGGCAATTGTCGGGCGGCATGCAGCAGCGGGTTTCCATCGCGCGGGCGCTGGCTGTGGAGCCCAAACTGCTGCTGATGGATGAGCCGTTCGGGGCGCTCGATGAAATCGTGCGCGACAAGCTGAACCAGCAATTGCTGGAGCTGTGGGCGGCCACCAAAAAAACCGTGGTGTTTGTGACACACTCAATTCCGGAGGCGGTGTTTTTGTCGACGCGGATTGTGGTGATGAGCCCGCGCCCCGGGCGGATCATTGATGTGATCGAGACGAATTTGCCAAGGGACCGCACACTGGATATCCGCGAGACGGGCGCGTTCCTGAAAATCGCGCAAAGGGTGAGGGAAGGGTTGAAGGCGGGGCACAGCTATGAGGATTGAACTTCTTCCTATTTGTCATCCCGACTTTCGTCGTTATCGCATGCACACATCTTCTTGTTGCCTGAACGCTTGTTCTCTCTACCTAAAATTTGTCATCCCGGCGAAAGCCGGGACCCAGCTACGGTGGTGTGCTGAGTGAAATTGCCATCACTTTATCACGCGGGTCTGGGTCCCGGCTTTCGCCGGGATGACAGATATTATTTATCGAAATCAGTTTCTTATGGTTGCGATCTGTGGGGAAAACACCGGAAAAGATGTGAATGCCATAGCGACTTTCGCCGGGATGACAAATTAAGATGACAAGGAGCGCTAACATCCCTGTGGCCGTGGTGTGCCTGGCCATTCTTGTTGCCTGGTATATTGCGGCTGTCTTCATGAATACGGTGGTGGCGGAGGCGAAAATTGAAGCGGCGGGCGGCGGCTTGGTGAACACGCTGGATATCTCCTGGAGCCTTGAGCGGCCTGTGATCCCGGCTCCGCATCAGGTTGTGGTCGAGGTGTGGAAAACGGTGTTCACGGTGGCGCCATGGAAAGTGAAGTCGCTGGTGTTTCATGTGTGGGTGACGCTGTCCTCGACGCTTTTGGGATTTGCGCTGGGGACGCTGCTGGGCATTGGGCTGGCGGTGGCCATTGTGCATTCCAAACTGCTTAATAAGAGCCTGATGCCTTGGATCATCGCTTCGCAAACCATTCCCATCCTGGCGATCGCGCCCATGGTGATCGTGGTGCTGGGGTCGGTGGGCCTCACGGGGATTTTTCCCAAATCCATCATCTCGATGTATCTGTGCTTCTTCCCGGTGACCATCGGCATGGTGAAGGGCCTCACATCGCCGGACCCCATGCAGCTTGATCTCATGCGGACCTACAATGCGAGTGGGCCACAGGTTCTCTGGAAGCTGCGGTTTCCGGCGGCGATGCCGTTTCTGTTCACC
>JANMHO010000223.1:0-3233 GCA_031375195.1 Rhodobiaceae bacterium | reverse complement strand
GGCTTTTTGATTTCGCCGAATGACCACGAGAGGATTTTCTCAGGCGATGCGATCGAAATGCGAATCTGGTCGAATGTCTGTGCCGTAACTGCCGGGCTGAAAACGTTCATGACCTCTTGGTTCATGTGTCTTTGCTCCTTTTTGCCGTGAAATTGAATTTATGACTGCTGGGAATTTTGCAATTCCACATTGAGGCTAAGTGATCGCATTTCCTTGACCAGCACGTTGAAGCTTTCAGGAATGCCAGACTCGAAGGCGTCATCGCCGCGCACAATGGCTTCATAAACTTTTGTGCGTCCTGCAACGTCATCGGACTTCACCGTCAGCATTTCCTGCAGCGTGTAGGCAGCGCCATAGGCTTCCAGGGCCCACACTTCCATTTCGCCGAAGCGCTGGCCGCCAAACTGCGCCTTGCCACCCAGCGGCTGCTGGGTAACGAGCGAGTATGGACCAATGGAACGTGCGTGGATCTTGTCGTCCACCAGATGGTGCAGTTTCAGCATATAGATGTAGCCAACGGTGACGGGGCGATCAAACACTTCGCCCGTCTTGCCATCATAAAGTGTCGACTGGCCCGAGGTTGCAAGGCCCGCATCGGTCAGCATCCTGGCGATGTCCTCCTCACGCGCGCCATCAAACACCGGCGTTGCGATCGGCACACCACGACGAAGATTCTCCGCTGACTCAACCAGCTCATCATCATTAAGACCGTCAAACTCATCATTTTTGCCATAGATCTTATAGAGGCCATCGCGAAGCGGCTTGATTTTCTGGCTCTCCTGATAGGCATCGAGCATGGCGCCAACTTGCTTTCCAAGCCCCGCGCAGGCCCAGCCCAAATGGGTTTCCAGAATCTGCCCCACGTTCATGCGCGAAGGCACTCCCAAAGGATTGAGCACGATATCGACGTGGGTTCCGTCTTCAAGGAACGGCATGTCTTCTACCGGCACAATGCGTGAAACCACGCCCTTGTTGCCGTGGCGGCCAGCCATCTTGTCACCGGGTTGAATCTTGCGCTTGACGGCCACGAAGACCTTTACCATCTTCATGACGCCAGGCGGCAATTCATCGCCGCGCTGCAGCTTCTCAACCTTGTCAAGGAAGCGCGTTTCAAGACGCTTCTTGGCTTCATCATACTGCAGCTTCAGGGCTTCAAGCTCGGCAATGGACCTCTCGTTGTCCAATGCGATGCTCCACCATTGCGAGCGCGGGATATCCTCAAGGATTTTTTCCGTGATCCTGCCATCAATCTTGTGGCCCCGCGGACCGCCGGTGGCATTCTTCCCGTTCAGGAAGTCATGCAGGCGGCCATAGGCGTTGCGGTCCAGAATCTTGAGCTCGTCATCACGATCCTTGGCGAGACGTTCAATTTCCTCACGTTCAATGGCCAATGCGCGCTCATCCTTGTCGACGCCGTGGCGGTTGAACACACGCACTTCCACAACGGTTCCGGCAACGCCTGGCGGCAGGCGGAGCGACGTATCGCGAACATCGGAAGCCTTTTCACCGAAGATCGCCCGCAGCAGTTTTTCCTCCGGCGTCATCGGGCTTTCGCCCTTTGGCGTGATCTTGCCGCAGAGAATGTCGCCAGGCTTCACTTCAGCGCCGATATAGACGATGCCAGCTTCGTCGAGATTCTTAAGTGACTCCTCACCCACGTTTGGAATGTCGCGGGTAATTTCCTCCGGCCCGAGCTTTGTATCGCGCGCCATCACATCAAACTCTTCGATGTGGATGGACGTGAACACGTCATCCTTGACAATGCGTTCGGACAACAGGATAGAATCCTCGAAATTGTAGCCGTTCCATGGCATGAACGCCACGAGCACATTCTGCCCGAGAGCCAAATCACCAAGATCCGTGGATGGACCATCGGCAATGATGTCGCCCTGCTTGATTTGGTCGCCGACACGAACCAGTGGACGCTGGTTGATGCAGGTGTTCTGGTTCGAGCGCTGGAACTTGGCGAGCGTGTAAATGTCAACGCCGGACTTTGAAGGATCAGTTTCCTCCGTCGCGCGAATAACAATGCGCTTGGCGTCAACCTGGTCAACAATGCCGGTGCGGCGAGCTGCAATTGCAGCGCCGGAATCGCGCGCCACAACAGATTCCATGCCCGTGCCGACGAGCGGCGCATTGGTGCGAACCAATGGCACAGCCTGGCGCTGCATGTTTGACCCCATCAAGGCGCGGTTGGCATCATCGTTTTCAAGAAACGGAATGAGCGCTGCCGCAACCGAAACAAGTTGCTTGGGCGACACATCCACATAGTCAATCTTGTCCGCCGGAACCGGCAACACGTCGCCATAGTTGCGCGCAATTACCAATTCCTCGGCAAACTTGTTGTCCTTGGTGAGCGCCACATTGGCCTGGGCAATGAAGTGCTTGCCCTCTTCGATGGCCGAGAGATAAACCACGTCCTTCGAAACCTTGCCGTTCGAGACGGTGCGATAGGGCGTTTCAATAAAGCCATACTTGTTCACGCGGGCATAGGTCGCCAGCGAGTTGATCAGGCCGATGTTCGGGCCCTCCGGCGTTTCAATCGGGCAGATGCGGCCATAATGGGTCGGATGCACGTCGCGCACCTCGAAACCAGCGCGCTCGCGCGTCAGGCCGCCCGGTCCAAGGGCCGAAAGCCGGCGCTTGTGCGTGATCTCGGACAATGGATTGGTCTGATCCATGAACTGTGACAGCTGCGATGAACCAAAGAACTCACGTACCGCAGCGGCAGCAGGCTTGGCGTTGATCAGATCATGGGGCATCACGGTGTCAATATCAACCGAGGACATGCGCTCCTTGATGGCGCGCTCCATGCGAACGAGGCCGAGGCGATACTGATTCTCCATCAACTCGCCCACCGAGCGGACGCGCCGGTTGCCAAGATGGTCGATGTCATCAACCTCGCCCTTGCCATCGCGCAATTCGCACAAGGTCTTGATCACGGCGAGCACGTCTTCCTTGCGCAGAACACGCATGGTGTCGGGAACATCGAGTTCCAAACGCATGTTCATCTTCACGCGGCCAACGGCCGAAAGGTCATAGCGCTCAACGTCAAAGAACAGGCCATTGAACAGCGCTTCGGCGCTCTCGCGCGTTGGCGGTTCGCCGGGGCGCATGACGCGGTAGATTTCGATCAGCGCCTGCTCATAGCTCTCAACCTTGTCGGCTTTCAGCGTATTGCGGATATAGGCGCCGGTATTGATGTGGTCGATGTCGAGCAGGTTGAGCTTGGC
>JANMHO010000201.1:0-1762 GCA_031375195.1 Rhodobiaceae bacterium | reverse complement strand
TTTTTGGCCAGCGCCTGTTCCGCAAGCGTCATCTGCTCAAAATCCTTGGCGCGCAGAATATCATCGGCAGAGGCGGTGAATGTGGCATCGAGCTCGATGGCACCCGGCTTTTCCTGCCGCTCGTTCTTGGCCTCCACCTTGTCAAACATGGCTTCCGCCAGCCTTCGAAAGCCAGGATCCCTGGGCTTATCTGCCGCAGCCCGTGTGATTTGCTGGAACATGAGCTTCATGAGCTGTTCCAGCATTTTCGGCTTTTTCCAGAATACATGGAAAGCCTGGTCAAACAGCTCCTTGTGCTCGCGCCGTTTCACCAGAATTGCATGCAGCGTCCAATAGAAATCTTCCCGGGTTCGAAGCGAGCCGCTCAAGGCCGCATCAATTGCATCCAGAACCGAAGCAGGCCCCACGGGCAATCCGGCCTCGCGCAGCACCCGGCCAAAATGCATGATATTCTGGGCGAGCTTGCCTGAGGGCGGGGCATGCGCCTCACCCATGGGCCATGGTCCTGATCTCGTCCTTGATCTGGCTCAGAATGCGTTTGGCTTCCGAACCTTCCATCCGCACAATGTCATCCTGATACTTGAGCAAAACGCCCAAGGTGTCATTCACCGTCTGCGGATCAAGTGTCACTGTATCAAGCTCATGCAATGCCGAAACCCAATCCAGCGTTTCCGCCACCCCCGGAGACTTGAACAGATCGCCTTGGCGCAAGGCCTGCACAAACGACACCACTTCAAGCGTCAGTGCCGCCGAAGCATCTGGCCGTTTCAACTTTACAATTTCAAGCTCGCGCGCGGCACTGGGATAACCAACCCAATGATAGAGGCAGCGCCGTTTCAGCGCATCATGAACTTCGCGGGTGCGGTTTGATGTTATGATGACAATTGGGGGTTCCGCCGCCTTGATCGTGCCCAGTTCGGGAATGGTGATCTGAAAATCCGACAGGATTTCCAGCAAGTAGGCTTCAAAGGCCGCATCAGTGCGGTCAAGTTCATCAATCAGCAAGACCGGCGCCTGCCCGCCCGTCGGCTCCAGCGCTTGCAGCAGCGCCCGCTTGATCAGAAACTTTTCCGCAAAAATATCCTGTCCCATGCGCGTCCGGTCAAGCTCGCCGGACGCTTCGGCCAACCGGATTTCAATCATCTGCGCCGCATAATTCCATTCATAAACCGCAGAATTTATGTCGAGGCCCTCATAGCATTGCAGCCGGATGAGCTTCCGCCCCAACCCCTCCGCCAGAACCTTGGCAATCTCCGTCTTGCCGACGCCAGCCTCGCCCTCAAGAAAAAGCGGCCGTCCCATCTTGAGCGCCAGAAACACCACAGTCGCCAGGTCACGCCCGGCAACGTAACCGCTGCCTTGCAGGAGAGTGAGAGTATCATCGATGGATTGGGGCGGCTTGGTCATAGATCCTCGTTCCCCCTTGCCCGTCATTCCGGCGAAAACCGGAATCTGATTGCAGGCGCAATGACAACCAGATTCAGGTTTTCGCCGGAATGACGAAGCGGGTGGGTGCTTTGCTTGCTTTACTTCGCCGCCGCAACCGCGCGCCGGGCCAGAACCCCGATGAGATGCGCGCGATATTCTGCTGTTGCGTGCATGTCATTATTCAGGCCCTTCGCCTTCACCTGAATTCCATTCAGGGCGGAAGCTGCAAAGTCTTTGGAAAGCGCCGCTTCCATTTCAGCAACGCGGAACACTTTCGGACCGGCCCCGGTTACTGCAACCCGCACTTTTCCAGCACTGTCCTGCGACACGAAAA
>JANMHO010000183.1:0-13419 GCA_031375195.1 Rhodobiaceae bacterium | reverse complement strand
CGGCATGTGAATGTCGCGTGATGACCCGGTTTGGCGCAGCGATTGCCCTATTGTGTTGCAGATAAATAGACCCTCGGAGTCCCCCATGAGCGATGACGGCGAACTTGATCTGAACTCCCTGAATGATGAAGATCTGGTGCTGCAGGTCCATGACGATCTCTATGACGGTTTGAAGGAAGAGGTTGAAACCGCCGTCAATATTCTTCTCGGTCGCGGCTGGGCGCCTTACAAGGTTTTGACCGAGGCGCTGGTGGAGGGCATGCGCATCGTCGGCATTGATTTCCGCGATGGCATTCTGTTCGTGCCGGAAGTCTTGCTGGCCGCCAATTCCATGAAGGCCGGTATGTTCATCCTGCGGCCCCTGTTGATTGCAACCGGTGCGCCGCGCCTGGGCAAAATGGTGATTGGCACCGTCAAGGGCGACATTCATGACATCGGCAAAAACCTCGTTGGCATGATGATGGAAGGCGCGGGCTTCGAAGTTATCGATTTGGGTATTAACAATTCCGTCGAAAAATATCTGGGCGCTATTGAAGAGCATCAGCCCGATATTCTCGGCATGTCGGCGCTTCTCACCACCACAATGCCCTATATGAAAGTCGTCATTGATACCTTGAAGGAAAAAGGCATGCGCGATGACTACGTGGTGATGGTGGGCGGCGCTCCCCTCAACGAAGAATTTGCCAAGGCCATTGGCGCCGATGCCTATTGCCGTGACGCGGCCGTGGCCGTTGAAACCGCCAAGGCCTTTATGGCGCGCAAGCACAATCAATTGGCCAAGGGCTAAATCCCTTGACGACCGTAGACCTCAAGCCATCGGAGGAGTTCCAATTTGCCACGGGCAAGGGTGATGTGCTGCTGATCGCCTGCGGGGCCCTGGCCCGTGAGATTGTTGACCTCATTGAGCGCAACCGCTGGACGGCCTTTGATGTACAGTGCCTGCCCGCCAAATGGCACAATACGCCACACTTCATCGTTCCCGCAGTACGTGAGAAAATCCGGGCCAATCGGGACAAATACAAGTCCATTTTTGTGCTTTATGGCGATTGCGGCACCGGTGGCTTGCTCGACAAGATGCTGGACGAAGAGGGCGTCGAGCGAATCGACGGGCCCCATTGCTATGCGTTTTTCTCCGGAAACCCTGAATTTGCTGCAAAATCGGAGGATGAATTCACAGCTTTTTACCTAACCGACTATTTGGCGCGACATTTTGACAGGTTAATTTGGGCCGGCCTGGGGCTGGATCGGCACCCTGAATTGCTGTCCTCCTACTTCGGGAACTATACAAAAATTGTCTATCTTGCCCAAGTTCATGATGAGCAAGTAATTGAAAACGCTAGAAAATCAGCTGAAAAACTGGGTTTGAACTTTGAGTACAGATTTACCGGTTATGGTGAGCTGGAGACGGATTTGGCGGCCCGCTCAAACTGACAGAATGCTGACAGCGCCGCTCACGGTTTCGTCAGGCAAGATATTGTAGTTATAAATCATACCGGACGGAAATCGTAAGTTGGTATGTGTTGTAAGTACGTATAGTAAATAAAAGTTTTGAGAAATAGTCACTCTATGGCAGGTTGATTGCCCTCGACCTCCCTGAACGAACTTAGTGAGTTTCCCAGTTTCGCCGTCCAGCGAGGGAAACAAGTTTGTAGAAGAGAGTGATTTAGTGGAGATGGTTGCTTGCCCGCAACCATCTCCTTTTTGTTTTGGGCCCAAACTGACAAAACGCTGACAGCGGGCATCATGAAGTTCTCATGCGATGTCCTGTACCCAATCCCCATGCCCTGCGATTCAGGGTTTGAAGGCAACAAAACAAGGTCTGGTTCAATGAAAAATTCCACTTCAATTCTGAGTTTGCTCCTGGCACTGGGAATTTACACTGCAGGTCCAATCATCACAAAATTCGGCCCTTTTGCTTCTACTGCCGCGCTAGCTGAAAGCGGTTCTGATGACGGCGATTCAGATAGCTCAGGCCACGGCTCATCAGGTGGCAGCGACGATGGTCCCGATCATGATTCGGATGACGGCGACGGTCATGATGACGATGATGATGATGATGATGATGATGACGACGACGACAATGATGATGACGAAGACGACAATGATGATTCGGATGATGACAACAGCTGTGACAACCTCGCGAAGCTGATGTCAGGTTCGTGTTAATTTTATATGACTCTATGAATCCACACTGTCTGGAATGTTGATTGCCCTCAACGTCCAGAAATAAAGAAAAAAAGATACAGTGGTTCGAGGGAGATGGTTGCTTGCCCGCAACCATCTCCTTTCTATTTAGCCCCATTGGGCCAGCTTATAGTCGCCACCGGCAATCTCGTAATAGTCACCCGCATCATCGCAATAGATGTGGCCTTCAAGTTTCAGGCCCGTCATGCCATCCACTGAGCCTGCGGAAATTGCCGTGTAGTCCTTGCCATCGCCTTTCCAGAACAGGACCGAACCGCATTCCTGGCAAAAGCCGCGCCTTGCGATTCCGCTTGAGCGATACCATTTCAAGCCGCGCGTTTCGACGATTTTGAGATCAGCATCCGCTGCGGCAGTGGCTGACATATAGGTGCCTGTCTGTTTGCGGCACTGCCCGCAGTGGCAGGCAACAACACCGCGCAAGTTTTGTGCCTCATACCTCACCGCCCCACACAAGCATGATCCAGTCTTCATTGTTTGAACTCCTTTGCCAGCGCCGCAATGTGGCTGGGCCCCAGGCCACAGCAGCCGCCAAATATGGAAACGCCCAGTTTCTGCCAGTCTCGCGCCTTGGCCACAAGATCGTCGGGCGCAATCACATCAACAAATTGCCAGTCGGGGCTTTTGAAATAGCCGCATTCGGGATAGGCGCCCAGCGGGCCATCCCAATATTTACGCAAAATCTGCAAAGCCTCGTCCGTATCATTGGGAGAGGTGTGCATGATGCTCATGGCCGCCGGCCCCGTAGCCGACAATGCCCGCGCAATATCGTCCAGCAACTGGTCATTCCGCCCAAAGCCTGAAAGCTTGCCGTCTTTGCGTCGTTCAACCGAAATTCCCACCCAGACGGGAAGTCCGGTTGCCATTGCCGTCTCGGTGGCGAACAGCGAATAGTCCTCGTCCCTCATCATCTCCATCATGATGAGGTCGATGCCGGTGACAGCCAGATTCTCCGCCTTGCGGCGGAACAGTTCGCGCGCTTCGGGCTCCGTCCATTCGACATCTTTCAGGGTGCGGTCAGAGCCAGCAGCTACGGGTCGCATGGTGGAGATTGAGCCCGCGACGGCAACCTGTGTCCTGGCCGCCGCTTTCTTTGCAATGGCAACCGCCGTGGCATCTATTTTCAAAAGTTCTTTATCTCGGCCATAGACATTGAAGGAGAGGGCGCTGGTTGCAAATGTGTTGGCGCAGATCACATCGGCTCCCACGCGGATATAATCTTCATGCACCATTTGAACGATTTCGGGATGGGTCAGGTTGACATCGGCGCACCATGTCTCGCCGCTCATCGGAGCGCCACGCCTTTGGATATCTGTTCCCGTGCCGCCATCAAGAATAATGTTCTGGCCCGCATCCAGTTTGCGCTGAACATTCCTATACATTGCGACGGGCCTCAATGAACGCGCGCATGAAGAATTGCGCCTGATAGGGATGATAGGTGAAGCCTTGGCCGACAGGGCAGGCGCGCCGGGCAAGGCAGCCACTGTCAAAGCAATCCAGGCCCGCAGGCGATCCTGCATGGGATGCGCATTTATCAACCGCATAGGAAGTTCCGCTGAATGCGCCGACCGGGCAGGAGCTGATGCAGGGCTTGTCTGCGCAGGTTTGACAGGGATGCGCGCCTGCAGATTGCGGCGGAATGTCGAATGTCACGGAAAACAACAACGCGGCGCGATAGGCATGCCATAGACCATAAGTGGAATGGATGTTGAGCCCCAAGGGAGAGACATGCCCTGCACCCGCCCGCCGTGCCCAGCTCAAAAATGGCAGCGCTGGCCTGTCAAACGGAAACACGGCCTGCGCCGAAAGATCCACAGCGAGGCTTCCCAAAACATCCCGCGTCCAGTCATCAATCGCATCGGTTGCCGGATTTCGCTCCCGCGCAAAGCGGCGGAACATGTCGGGCCCAGCATTGCCAACAAGGACTACAAATTTGGCGTTATGTGGAACACGGTCATCAGCAGCTGGCTCAAACCAACCCAACGGCGTAAAACTCGAGCGGCGAACGCTGGTGAGTATGGGATGTTCCATCACTTCATCCAGCGCGGGTCGCCCAATTCCATAACTTCACGCGGCAGCTTGATGTCATGCCGCGCCCGGATCACATCATCCATCGCGCGTGGCAGGTAATCCGGATAATAGGTTGAAAGAATTTCGCGTTTGCGAATGGCGGCGCGTTCAATCAGATCGGGTTTTCCAGCCTCGTTCCATTCCTTGGGGCTCATGCGGTTGGCGATTGCCGGGTAAACATATTCCTTTTGCATGAGGTTCAGTGTCTGGTCGCTTCCAAGGAAGTGGCCGGGGCCATTGAGGCAAACCTCGCGGATAACCTCGACTGACAGCGTATCTTCGTTCACCTCAATGCCACGCACGTTGCGGTTGATGGAACCCAGCATGTCGTTGTCTATCAGCAGGCTTTCCAGGCAGAAGCCGAGAAGCGAGGCGTGCATGCCAGCGCTTTCATAGAGCAGGTTGACACCCGTCATGGCCGAGATGCCGGCGGTCACACCCTTTTCATAGCCAGCCTGCATGTCCGGCATTTTGGAATCGCACATGCCTGCGGCTGATCCAACCGTGAGATTATAGAAATGCCCCATCTGGGCGCAGCCTGAGGTGATGAGCGCCTGTTCGCCGGATCCTCCAGACATGGCACCCGTGCGGAGATCGGAGACGAAGGGCCAAGGCCCCCATATGGCGACGGCGCCCGGCACGATGCAATTAATGTAGACCAATCCAAACAGGCATTCGGAAACTGCCTGAACCAAGGTTCCGGCCAGGGCCGCGGGCGATGTGGCCCCAGCCTGGGCGGCCGATAGCAACAGTACCGGCATGCCGCCCCGCGCTGCAACTTCCAGGCAACGGCAGGCGTCCTCGGCGAATTTCATCGGCGGCACAACAAAGCAGTTGGACTGCGAAACAAACGGGCGCTCGCGCCATTTCTCCTCGCCGCCCGCCACGAAATGCAGCATTCGCAGGCATTCATCCACATGGGTCGGGTCCACCATCGACGTTCCCACATGCTTTTGGGTGGATGCCAAACAGGCGTAGAGTGTGTTGATATCGAGATCGTGGCCCGTAATCATGTCGCGCGCCGTGAGACAGCGCTGGAAGAAATGAATATGTTCGCACGTGTCAACAATCCGGCCCGCGTCATAGAGATCAACCAGCAACGACTCGCGGTAGGTGCGTGTTTCAGGTTCAACCACGTGCACGGCGGCTCCCGCCGTGCCGAAATAGACCTTGTTGCCGTTGGGGAGCATATCGTGCTGCGGATTGCGCCCGTGCAGCAGGAAGTTTCGGGCGCAGGATGCCAGGATGTCTTCGGTGAGCGATCTTGGGATGAGCATGCGGCCCTTGTCGGTCATGGTGCAGCCGCGTGCCGTCATGGCTTCGACGCAACTTGGAATGGCCTGGGCAAAGCCGACTGTTTCCAAAAGCGTCAGCGCCGCCTGATGGATGCGCTCCAAATCATGCTGGGAGAGGGGCTTGTATTGCCCGCCTTCCATGCCGGGGCGAACGGCTGCCTCATCCATCGGAATGGCGCGGGCACGAAGTGCGTGTCTCGCCTCGCGCCCGCCGCGGCGTTTGGAAAGGTCCTCAACTGCGCTCATATTCTGGCTCCTGGTTCAGCATCATTATGTGCCAATTTTGCCTTGCGTTGCAAAGTCTCCAATTTTTGTTGAAGTGGTGAAAAAAACTCACCAATATTGCAATTTATTACTGCTATGAAGGCTTCAGACATTTCATTGGTGAAGTATTTTGCCTAAACGCGATTTGCCCCCGCTCCGTGCCTTGACTGCTTTCGAGGCAGCGGCACGGCTTGGCAGCTTCCGCCTCGCCGCTGGCGAACTTGGAATAACGCGCTCCGCCGTGAGCCACCAGGTGAAGGCGCTGGAGCAAAGATTGGGCGTTCAGTTCTTTCGCCGCGATGCAAGGCGCGCCGAACTCACCCAGATTGGCCATATCTATTATCCGGCCATTCGCGAAGCCTTCGATCAGATTGAATCGCAGACCCGGGCCTTGCGCCCTGCCGCCAATGACAATGAACTGACTATTCAGGTCTATGTTACCGTCGCTCTGAAATGGTTGATCCCGCGCCTGCATGACTTTGAAAAGCGCTACCCCGACATGAAAGTGAGGCTTTCCACCTCCTATTTTGACTGGGATTTTGACGAGAAGAACGTGGACGCAGGCTTTGTTCTCGCCCGCAACAAGTCACCGCAGCACTATTATCGACCATTGTTCCGATCATTGCTCACGCCGGTATGCGCGCCGGAATTGCTGCGCGGCCCCAATGCCATCAAAATCCCGCAGGATTTGAAGAAGCACAAATTGCTCTATGTCTACACGGCCGAGGAAGATTGGCAGCTATGGCTTGAGGCGGCTGGCGTGAAGGGCATCAAGCTTTCTGACCGCCTCGCGGTTGATAGCTATGTATTGGCGCAGGAGGCGGCCATCGAGGGCCGTGGTGTTGCCATGACGATCGGCCCCTTCGCCACGGAAGAAATCAAGATGGGCCGATTGGTGCAGCCATTTCCTTTGCTGGCCCCCCACAAACATCAATGGCATTTCGCCTGCAACGCCGAACACCGCATGAAACCAAAAATAAAGCGCTTCGAGGATTGGCTGGTGAAACAGGTTGCCAGCGACCCTGCTCTTGAGGCCTATCGTGAAAAAGGAAAAGCAAAATGAGCGAAGAGGCCCTCAGTCCGGAAAATTCCCGCCGGGGGCGGCGGGAGGCGGCAAATCGCCGGGGTGCAGGCGCTGGCGTCAAGGGCGCAATTCCACAGTTGCCGCGCCGCAACACAGCGCGCGCCTTTCCGCCAATGGAAATCATCTCCGCCGATGAGGTTGAAGCCATCCACCATGCCTCGTTGAGAGTGCTTTCTGAAATCGGCATGGATTTCGCGCTTCCGCAAGCCCGTGACATGCTCAGGAAGGCGGGCGCGAATATTTCCGGCGATCGGGTGCGCTTCGATCCGGCAATGATCGGGGAGCTGATGAAATCGGCTCCGCCGAAATTCACGTTCCATGCGCGCAACGCCGAGAACAATGCGGTCATTGGCGGCCCCAACATGCTGTTTGGCACAGTTGGAAGCCCGCCCAATTGTTCCGATCTCGAAGGCGGCCGCCGCACGGGGAACCAAGCGGATTACCGCAAGTTCCTGAAGCTCGCGCAATATTTCAACTGCATTGGCTTCATCGCCGGGTATCCGGTTGAGCCGGTCGATATTCATGCTTCTGTCCGGCATCTTGAAGCGTTGCGCGATATTGTCGTGCTGACAGACAAGCCATTCCACGCTTACTCGCTCGGCAGCGAAAGAATTCTCGATGGCATTGAGATCGCGAGGATTGGGCGTGGCATTTCGCTGGAGCAGTTGGAGCGCGAGCCTTCGCTGTTCACGATTGTGAACACAAATTCTCCGCTGAAACTGGATCTGCCGATGCTGCGCGGCATCATCGAAATGTCGTCCCGCAACCAGATCGTTTGCATCACGCCGTTCACGCTGGCTGGCGCCATGGCGCCGGTGACTGTCGCCGGAGCCATCGTCGAGCAAAACGCCGAAGCTCTCGCCGGCCTGGCATTCACCCAAGTTGTCCGCAAAGGTGCGCCTGTAATCTATGGCGGGTTCACTTCAAACGTCGACATGAAGTCGGGCGCCCCCGCCTTCGGCACACCGGAATATATGAAGGCCTGCATCGTTGGCGGGCAAATGGCGCGGCGTTACAATTTGCCTTACCGCACATCGAACACGTGCGCTGCCAATACCGTTGATGCCCAGGCCGCCTATGAAAGTGTTTTCTCCATGTGGGGTCTCACCATGGGAGGGGGTAACTTTATCATGCACGGCGCGGGCTGGCTGGAGGGCGGCCTAGTCGCCAGCTTCGAAAAATTCGTGCTCGATTGCGATCTCATCCAGATGGTTTCAGAATTTCTGCAGCCGCTTGATACCAGCGAAGACGCGCTGGGCGTTGACGCTATCCGTGAAGTTGGGCCCGGCGGACATTTCTTCGGGGCTCAGCATACGCTCGCCCGCTATTCCACCGCGTTCTACTCGCCAATTATATCTGACTGGCGCAACAACCAGCAGTGGGAAGCCGCCGGAAAGCCCGAGGCGGCGCAGCGGACGAACGCGGTCTACAAGCAGGCCCTGGCTGAATATGTTGAACCAATCCTTGACCCGGCAATCCGCGAAGAGCTTGATGCATTCGTGGAAAAGCGCAAACGTGAAGGCGGCGCGCCAACGGATTTCTGAGGGCACTCGTGTTTGACATCATTGTTATTGGCGGCATGAATATTGATATCAAGGCCAAGGCTATTGGACCGTTTTTGCCTGCCACTTCAAATCCGGGAGAGGTTACGTTCACGCCGGGTGGGGTGGCCCGCAACATTGCGCATAATCTTGCAATGCTGGGCGTGAACACGGCGCTTATCTCAGTGATTGGCAATGACGCGCCAGGCGAAATTACATTCAAGGCAACTGCCGATGCGGGCGTTGACCTCTCCATGGCCTTGCGAAGCGACGCGGCAACTGGAGCCTATGCCGCCGTGCTCGATGAGGCTGGAGAGCTCATCTCTGCCGTAAATGACATGCGCATTCTGGAGCGCTTGAAGCCCGATCATTTGGACAAGCATAAAGCCAATCTTGCGGCCGCGAAATACATTGTTGTTGACTGCAATGTTTCGATTGAGGTGTTGGAGTGGCTGGCGCTGCATTGTGGCGGGAAACTGATTGTTGAACCTGTCTCAGTCACTAAATCCCAGAAGTTGAAGGCCGTGCTCGAGAAGCACGAAATCTATCTCGCCACGCCCAACCGGGATCAGCTCGCGGCATTGGGCAGCGATTTGCACGGGCGCGGGTTGCATAATCTGGTGATCCACTTGGGCAAGGAAGGCTCGCGCGCCTCAACCGCGGGAATCAAACAGCAGGTTCCCAGCCTTGCCGCATCGCATGTCAGGGATGTAACCGGAGCAGGCGACGCCGCTGTTGCCGGTTTGGTTTATGGGCTATTCAAAGGCTATGAATTATTTGACGCCGCGCGGTTTGGCCAGGCTGCGGCGAGCTTGACTGTCGACTCGATTTCGTCAACGGCTGTGGGGCTAAGTGAGTCAAGATTGCTGGCAATTGTGGAAGCGCGGCATGAATAGGCATTTGAAGATCACCGAAGAAGTCTCTTCGGCAATCGCCGCCGGAAGGCCGGTGGTGGCGCTGGAGTCAACCATTATCGCCCACGGCATGCCATATCCCGCCAATATTGAAATAGCGGTTGAAGTGGAGGCTATCATTCGCAATGTCGGCGCTGTTCCGGCAACTGTCGCAATTGTGGGTGGCGCATTGCGCGTCGGACTGACAGCGGAGGAACTCAAGAGTTTTGCGATCGCAGGCTCAGATATCGCCAAGGTATCAACTCGCGACTTACCCCACGTGGTGGCGCGAAAGCTGGATGGCGCCACCACAGTCGCCTCCACCATGCGCATCGCGGCGATGGCGGGCATTCAGGTTTTCGCAACTGGCGGCATTGGCGGCGCACACCGGGGAGCTGATCGCAGCTTCGATATCTCCGCCGATCTGACTGAATTCGCCGAAAGCGATGTGATTGTGGTGACCGCGGGGGCGAAGGCCATTCTGGATTTGGCGCTGACGCTTGAAACGCTTGAAACGCTGGGTGTTCCAGTGGTGGGTTTTGGCACGGATGATTTCCCGGCCTTCTATTCACGGCAATCCGGCCTCGAGGTTCCCATGCGTTGCGACAGTGCGAGCGAAGTTGCAAACCTCGCCCGCGCGAAATGGGGCATGGGGTTGAAGGGCGGTATTGTGGTCGCAAATCCCATCCCCGAGGCAAACGAAATCATTGCCTCCGAAATTGCGCCCGTGATTGAAAAGGCGGTCGCCGAAGCCAAAAGCCTTGGCATTTCGGGAAAGAGCGTAACGCCATTCCTGTTGGCCAAGCTGGCTGAGGCCACCGGCGGGCGCTCCCTCAAGGCCAATATCGCGCTGGTCAAAAATAACGCCGCCGTTGCCGCCGAAATTGCGGTAGCCTTCACCAAGTCAGAGGAGTGAAACAATGGAGTATCGTCAACTGGGCAGATCAGGATTTATGGTTCCTGCCTTGAGTTTTGGCACCGCGACTTTTGGTGGCGGCACGGATTTCTTCAAGGCCTGGGGCTCGACCGATGCCAAGGGCGCGACGCGGCTGATTGACATGTGCCTCGATGCCGGCATTTCCATGTTTGACAGCGCCGATGTCTATTCCAAAGGCTTGGCCGAAGAGGTTTTGGGCGCGGCTATCAAGGGCCGCCGCAATAAGGTGATCATTTCCACCAAGGCGACCTTCCGCTTCAGCGAGCGGCCCAATGATGTGGGTTCCTCGCGCGCCCATCTGACGCAAGCCGTCGATGCCGCGTTGAAACGTCTGGGCACGGATTATATCGACCTGTTCCAGCTGCATGGCTTTGATGCCATGACGCCGCAGGAAGAAGCGCTGGGCTGCCTTGATGATTTCGTCCGCGCCGGAAAAATCCGTTACACCGGCTGCTCCAACTTCTCCGGCTGGCATTTGATGAAATCTCTGGCCACATCGGAAAAACTCGGCCTCACCCGCCATGTTGCGCACCAGGCCTATTACTCGCTGGTGGGCCGTTCCTATGAATGGGAGCTGATGCCGCTCGGCCTTGATCAGGGTGTGGGTGCGGTGGTCTGGAGTCCTCTGGGCTGGGGCAGGCTCACGGGCAAAATCCGGCGCGGAACGGGGCTGCCAGCGACAAGCCGGCTGCATGTGACCGCTGAGGATGGCCCGCCAGTTTCGGAGGAGCACCTGTTCCGTGTCATGGACGCGATCGATGAGATTGCCAAGGAGACGGGAAAATCCGTTCCGCAAATTGCCATCAACTGGCTTCTTCAGCGGCCCACGGTGTCGACGGTCATCATTGGCGCCCGCAATGAAGAACAGCTCAAGCAAAATCTCGGCAGCGTTGGCTGGAGCCTGACGCAGGAGCAGATGGCGAAACTCAATGCCGCCAGCGCCACCACGAAGGCCTACCCCTATTGGCATCAGGAGGGTTTTGCGGAACGCAACCCGTTTCCGGTCTAGCAATGAACACCCAGCGGCGTGGACGCCGGATGGAAAGCGCCAAGCAACCGATCAACCAATCGCCATGGGGACAGCCGCAACTTACCCTTGAACCTTCGCGCATTTTGTCAGGCGATCATCTCGAATCCATCCATCTCGAGTCTCTGCGCGTGCTGGAAGAAATCGGCATGGATATGACCTATCCGGAAGCGCGGGAAATTCTGGGTCGGGCCGGGGCAAGCGTGAAGGGCGACCGGGTTCGCATTGGCCGCGAGATTGTGGAGCAGGCGCTGAAAACGCCGCCATCTGAATTCACTTTTCACGCCAGAAACCCCGCGCGTGACATTCGCATTGGCGGCAAATGGATTGCCTTTGCGCCGGTGGGCGGGCCGCCCAATTGCTCCGATCTTGACAGGGGCCGCAGGCCCGGCACGCTGGAGGACTGCGGGAATTTTGTGAAGCTGTCGCAGTTTTTCAACACGGTTCATACGGCGGGTGGCGCTTCGGTGGATGCGCTCGATGTGCATGCTTCAATCCGCCATCTCCACATCACGCGCAACAAGATGGTCTATTCCGACAAGGTGCCGTTCGCTTCTTCCACCGGCCGTCACCGGCTGTTTGACGCCATCGAGATTGTCCGTCTGGCGCGCGGCATTTCGCAGGAACAACTTCTGGCCGAACCATCGACCTACACGGTGATCAACACCAATTCGCCGCTGAAGCTTGATGGCCCCATGGCCATGGGCATCATTGAAATGGCCCGGATGAACCAGATCTGCGTGGTCACGCCCTTCACACTCGCTGGCGCCATGGCGCCGATAACTCTGGCGGGCGCTCTGGTTGAGCAGAATGCCGAAGCGCTGGCGGGCCTTTCACTCTCGCAGCTCACCAATCCAGGCGCCCCTTTTGTTTACGGCGGCTTCACGTCGAACGTCGACATGAAATCCGGAGCGCCGGCATTTGGAACGCCGGAATACATGAAGGCCTGCATCATTGGCGGCCAATTGGCGAGGCGCTACAAGCTTCCCTATCGCACCAGCAACACCAACGCCGCCAACAGCGTCGACGCGCAGGCAGCTTACGAATCCGTATTCTCGCTGTGGGGCGCCATCATGGGCGGCGGCAACATCATTCAGCATGCCGCGGGCTGGATGGAAGGCGGGCTCGTGGCGTCTTACGAAAAATTCGCGCTCGATATCGACCTGCTGCAGATGGTGACGGAATTTTTGAAGCCGCTTGAGGTTTCAAAAGACACGATGGGCTTTGACGCCATAATGGAAGTTGGCCCCGGCGGGCATTTCTTCGGCGCGCGGCAAACCATGGAAAGATATTCCACCGCTTTTTACACGCCGCTGATTTCTGACTGGCGAAATTTTCCGCAATGGGAAGCCGCCGGCTCGCCGCAGGCGCACCAGAAAGCCAACGCGCTGTGGAAGCAGGCGCTGGCCGAGTATGAAACGCCGTATCTCGAACCGTCGCGACTCGAATCCATTGATGCCTTTGTTGCCACGCGCGTGGAGCAGGGCGGCGAGCCGACAGATTTCTGACACATTTGCTCAGGTGAATTTTCTTGCATGTTGTGGCATAGGCCGATAGTTTTGGCCGACTCACCTCAGTCGCGGCGACACGGGGTGAAGCTATCGCAACTTTTTTCAACGTGAGGCCGCGCATGACCGATGACCCCTTCAATCCTGATGATGACATAGACGCGCCAACCTCTGTTGTTCCACGCGCGATGGAGCGGACCCCGCCGCGCTCAACTTCATTTGCGTTTGTCAGGCCTCAAACAGCCAAGAAGGCAAAGGCTGTGAAGGTCAAAACGCCTGTTGTGGCAAAAAATCCGATGACGACCTACGCGCAGGTCGTGCGCTGGTCATTCGGCTCGACTGTGATACTGATAGGCCTGCTGGCGGGCCTCATGTACGCTTCCACGAGCTCGGGCCAGCCGCCATTTTATGCCTTCGCCGTTTTGGCAGGCGCCCTGGGCGCGTTCATGAGTTCCCTGATCCGCATTTACAAGGACGCGCAGTTCGCGAAGTTCCTCAACAGCCCGGAATTTCCCGGCTTGAAGAAATGGGATCTCACAGTTTACGCTCTGGTGCCGCCCGTTGTCGGCATTATCTCGGCCAGCATCCTGTTCATCAT
>JANMHO010000164.1:0-1522 GCA_031375195.1 Rhodobiaceae bacterium | reverse complement strand
CGCGTGGTTGCACTTGGTGCCCATGAATTCATCAAACGTATCCGCATGGGAATCAATCTGGATCAGGCCCATGGGCCGCTGCTTGGCGATCGCGCGGAGTACGGGAAGCGGCACCGTGTGATCGCCGCCAATTGAAATTGGTGCGGCGCCCACCGCCTGAATGCGTTCATAAAAAGCCTGAATAAGGTCGACACTGCGCTCGACGCTCAGCGGATGAGTGGGCGCGTCCCCCACATCGCCGATATTGCACAAGCGGTAGGGCGCCACCTTGGTCGTGGGGTTCACCTGCCGGATCAGCCGTGAAGCTTCACGCACCGCCGATGGCCCCTGCCGCGCGCCTGAACGATAGGTGGCGCCAAGGTCAAGCGGAACGCCCACGAGCGCGATGTCGAGCGGCTTGGCGATTTCAGCCCGCGCGGCGCGCATGAAAGTGGCCACTCCTGCATAGCGCGGCACAACGGAAGAATCGATCGGCGCGAATTCCTTGGCGGGTGCCATGTCATCTTACCTTGTTATCGTTTGACACAATATTCCGCCGGCGGATTTGTGGCGCAGGAGATTGTGCTGGCAAGATCGGCGGTCGCGCGCGTATGCGAGATCAGCTTTGTTGCTTTGATTTCAGGAAACGACAGGCTGTAGAGGCCTTGTGGCAGGGCCTTCGCCATGAGGGCCAGCAGGGCAGGGTCGATGCCCATATCATCCAGATATTCGCGCAGCTTCGGTGAAACGCTTTCTTGTCTGTCCGGGGCGGTGGACGCTTTCGAAACCTTGGGCTTGTCTCCATCAATCGCCAGAGTCTCGACACCGATGCCATCCCTGTAGTTGGTGAGCCGGATTGCGCCACCCGCCAAAACCAGCGTGCAGGCGGAATTGCAATAGTCCTTGTTGTTCACCAGGGCGCCGCGCGAACGTCCGTTTTTGCCAGGCTTGGAGCGGCAATCCAGTTTTGCGATTGAACAGCCTTCAAACATGGTTGTGCCTACGCCCACGATAAGCCGGCGCTCGCGGATCTTGCGTCCCATGGCCATGGCGGCAACAGGATCGCCGCCATCCGACCTGATGACAATCGGCAGTTTTCGGTTGCCGGTTTTCTTGAACAGCTTGTCCAGCAGGCGCGGTGTTTCCTTGTTGATCACGCCATCGGCAAATATCCATTCCGGGCAATTGGGCTCGCAGCCGGCAATGCTGCTGCGCACCAGTGTGAATGTCATGGGATTGCCATAGGTGGTGCGCTGGGGTGGCGAGGCCTTAAGCCCCGCCAGAAAATCCTCCTCCACCTTGCAGTTGCCAGAGGGCTGCGCGCCCTTGCAAAGGGCCGTGTCAACCAGCGTATTCGACGGCAGGAAACCCGTAACCAGGCCAATGGAATTCATTTCCTGGATGGTCAATTGATGGATTGAAGCTGGCGGCGCCTTGCGCAGCAGGTCGAGCATGGCCGCATCCACGCCCATTGTCTTCAAATAGGTCTTGAGTTTCTTGTCAAAAGGTTTGCTCAGTTTCGTGGTGACCTTGCCGACGATGT
>JANMHO010000151.1:0-7305 GCA_031375195.1 Rhodobiaceae bacterium | reverse complement strand
CGCCCCGGCCCCAACAATCCCCTGGGCGCGGCCGTCCTCGTGCTCGGCGATGGCACTTACGGAATTCATGGGACCAACAGAGACGAAACAATCGGCACCGCCGCCTCCTACGGCTGCTTCAGGATGCACAACGCCGACGTGCTGGCGCTTTTCGAGAAGGTCGAAATCGGAACAAAGGTTTATGTGCAGTGATGAACATTCACGTCCTTTCGAATGCGAATAACAGCAGCAGCGGGCTTCTGGAACTTCGCCCCTTGGCCCTCGCAGATGAGGCACGGTTTCGCAAAGCCATCGAATTGGAACAGCCACAATCCTGGCTCTACTATTTTCCATTTTTGTTCTGCTTCGCGCAGCGCCGCGAAATAACACTGCTATGGGAAGAGGTAAATTCCTCCATTTGCCTCTACTTGCTCAAAACCGCAAAAAACGGCAAGCAGCTGGCTCTCTTTGTTCCGCCATTTCCTTTCAATCAGGAAGCGCTCGCTGCAGCCCGCCGCAGACTCCAGTCATTCAACAATGGCAGCAGTTGCCGCATCGTCTGGGCCGAAGAGAAATATGATGATGAACTTAAGAATTTGGGGCTTGAGCTCGATGCCCGCGAGGATGAGTATATTTATGGCACTCACAAAGTAATTTTCGCGGCAGGAAGCGAATTCAGACACCTTCGACAGTTGCTGAGCAGAGTGAAACGTCTTCAAGGGATAGAGATAAGGCCATTCCGGGAAAGCGATCAACGGTCATGTCTGGCGCTGCTGGATCACTGGTATTCCCAGCTGACGGAGGAAAAAGGCATAAAGGTCTACGGCTACGGTTATGTGAAGGCTTGTCTTGAGAACGCATTTTCCTTCGATCATGGTTCACTTGCAGGTCAGGTAATCTGTATCGACAAAAAAATCGTTGGCTTCACCTTCGGTGGGCCAATTCATTCCGGCATTGGAAGTATTTTTGTCTCTATATCAGATCATGCGGTCGGCGGACTTGGCTATCTCCAACGCCATCAATTCATGGCTAGTTTCCCTGAACTCGCATATTTCAATGATTCCTCCGATACCGGTCGCCAGGGTCTTGCCCATGTGAAGCGTCAATTCAATCCGGTGAGGATGAACAGGCTGTCACAGGCAATTGGTTGAGCTGATGCAGATCGAGGAAACAAGATACTTCACTGGCGTCAATATTTACGCAAGCTCAAACGCATTGTGGATGCGCTTTGGCTCCGACGATTCCGCGCACAATGCCCAGGCAGAAATGCTCTTGGTGGAAAAACTTTCCGCTGTAGGCCTTAAAGCCGCCAGCATCGCTTCAAGAGCCGCTGATGCCGCACCCGATCTGCCGCTTTACAGCGCCATGTTCGCGTTGGCCCTCGTTGAGATATTGGAAAAGGGCGCCATGAAAACGACAGCGCCCCGTCCCCGGATACTGGCCATCGATCCGGTCGAAAATTCTTGCGCAGTTGCCACGCCTGGTGAAATCAATGTGCCGGAGGCTGTCGCCCTGCTGCTTGGTGTATTCAATGGCACAACCGGGGAATCCACCGAAGCGCTGCGCAGATTCATCAATCGAGCTCTCAGAAATGCCGCCAAGCCCGTGCTGAGTGTGATTCTGAAGGCTGCCGAAGGCCGCGGGATTCCATGGTTATGGAACAGCGAAGTTGGCTATTACCAGTTAGGCCACGGACGCCATCGCAAATGGATTGAGGCAACCATTACAGGAAACTTGTCGGTTCTCGGGTATGATGTGGCAAGGCGCAAATCTCTTGCCAATCAACTGCTCCGGTCACTGGCGCTTCCTGCGCCGCAATCAATCGTGACAACTGATGTTGATGAGGCTATCGCTGCCGCGCTGAAAATAGGCTACCCAGTTGTGGTCAAGCCGATGATTGGCCACAAGGGAATTGGCATTACGGTTGGCGTGGCAAGTGACCATGATCTTCTGGATGCGTTCAAGAAAGCGCGGAAAATCAACAAATCGGTCATCATTGAACAACTGATCTTGGGCGGTGACACACGCCTGCTGGTTGTCGGGCGAAAGCTGGTTGCCGCGGCAAGCCGTAACCCACCCCAAGTGAAGGGTGATGGTCAGAATCCCGTCGCACGGCTGATTGAGATCGAAAACGCCCGAAGATTGACAAATCCAGGCGTAGCTTTGCCAATCGAAGTTGATGGCGATTTGCGGCAAACCCTGCTTCGACAGGGACTGAGGCTGGACTCCATCCTTCCCGCCGACGCAACAGCACGGCTCAGAACAGTTGCGAACTGGTCACAGGGCGGGACAACAGCTGACATAACCGACATTGTTCATCCTGACAACGCTGACATGGCTGTGCGTGCAGCGCTCGCGGTCGGAGTAGACGTGGCAGGCATTGACTTCATAACACCGGACATCACTCGACCCTACTACGACGTCGGGGGCGCCATCTGTGAGATAAATTACCGGCCAGGGCTTCGCGTGCATCTTGCTGCCGATGTCGAACGCAAGCGAGACCTGGGTACACCTATCGTGGACAGCATGTTCAGTGGCCACGGGCGGATCGACATTGTTTTTCTTCTTGACGCGGGCAACAGCGAAACTGCCGAAAAGCTTGCGAAGTGCTATGCACAGGCTGGAAAAAATGCCACTGTTGTCGATGCATATAATGGTGCCGATAACTGGCAGGCTAAAATTGAATTGGCGTTCAAAGACCCCGATTGCGATTCGCTCATAGTAAACGCGCCAGCCGCGGCAGTCCTCGAGAAGGGCGCAGGTCTGGCCTATTGCAGTCTCGTGGTCAGGTTCGCAAATGACGCCCCACCACAGGCACAAGCGATGCTGGTTCTTGAACAGATTTGTGGCCCCGGCAACCTGCTCAGTGGAGAACGCGAAGAGCCTGGGGACGGTATGTTATCCAGTATTATCAAGGCTATGCAACTCATTCCAGGCGCAAACCCGCCGGCTTTGCCCCCTGCCAAAATCACGACATCGCGAGGAATGTGGGAAATTGCCGGGAAGAATGGGCTTTGGGTCGAAGAATGCGTTCGTTGGAATGACAAGGCCCTCATGCAATACGGATATGGTGCCACACGAGCGGTCTATCGCGGCGCAAGAACTGGGCGAACATCCCTCATTTCAACGCTAATTGCCGATGACAAACAACGTACCAACGCCCTCCTTCGCTCCTACGGCCTGCCACACGCCCCCCAGGCGGTGGTTACATCCACGGCGACAGTTTTGGAGACAGCACGCCGTTTCGGCTATCCAGTGATTATCAAGCCATCGGACTCCAGCGAAAGCCGCGGCGTCACCGGAAATGTAATCAATGATGCCGAAGCTGTTGAAGCAGCAAGACTCGCGTTTGAATACTCGGGAAAAATCATAATCGAACCGTTCTTGCAAGGTGCCGATCACCGGTTTCTGATCATCGGTGGCAAGATAGCGCACGTTACACGCCACGAGACAGCGCATGTCATAGGCAACGGCACCATGACAGTCGAGGAGCTGGCAGCCGACGCCAACAAAAGCCCTGCTCGGGGACCACTGAAACATCAGCCGTACACCTGGTTGAGCGTCGAACGGGATGCTGTCCGCGTGCTGGCGCGCCAGGGACTCACGGCGAAATCCATACCCCATCGAGGCCACATCGTTGAATTGAGCAGCATCTGTTCGCTTTCCACCGGGGGCACTGCTGTTGACGTTACGGCATTGGCGCACCCTGACAACATACATGCAGCCGAGCGCGCCGCCCGTCTTGCAGGCCTTGATATCTGCGGTGTTGATTTTCTTCTTCCTGACGTGAAGAAGTCCTATCATGAGACCGGCGGTGCAATTCTGGAAGTAAACCAACGCCCCTCTTTCGATATGCATGATGCCAGCACCAATGCGGTGAACCAGATACGAAGCCTAGTTCTAAGAGAGATGCTGGGCGGCGACGAAATCGCGCAGATTCCTCTTCTCCATTGCGTTCTGGATAACGGCTGTCCAACAGAGGAGATCGCACGCGCGGTAGTCTCAAGGCTCCGCACAAAATGCGGAATGACTGGTGGTGTGGCAATGCCAGCTTTAAACTCCGCCGTGATTGGCACTTCAACTATAAAAGCAAAATCGGGTGCGGCGGACGAAATTTGCAGGTCAATTCTCGCCGACCCGCGTGTCCATGCGGCCGTTTTCCTGACAGACGGAAAAAGACCGAAGGTGGTTCCCGATAGGGCCGACTTTCTCGATCTGCGCTCGTCCAAACATGTTTATTCAGTCGATGAAATTGCCGAAGCTATACTGGCCAGATTGCGGCCATTTTCACTTGAAGAAAGGCATTGCACTCTTGATGTCAGGCTCGCATCGTGAAGGAGTCAGGAATTTTTTAACCATATTCGCATGCAATTTGACTTAAATTCTCATAAACTTCGTCAGCCGCCCAAAACAGCCCATTAAATCCGCCGCAGGTACATTCGCCGCCAGATATTGGTGTGGTGCGGGCGTCGGTGCATGTGCGAACTGTGTAAGAGTAATCCATTTGTCGATTGGCATGGTTTGGAACCTTTGCAGGCTGGCACCGTTCAGGGCGGCACGAGCAATGGCACGTCAACAAGTTTTAACCCGTCGCTCGTCAATCAACTCAACAGCGGCATTATCTGGACCAAGCCGGCAGGCGGCGTGGCCCAGACAATCACCTATGGCTTTCCGACAAGCGGAGCCTTTGCCGCAGGCTGGGGCGAAGCGGCCGGGTGGTCTGCATTCACCGCCCAGCAAATGGCGGCCACACGCCAGATCATGGCTGTCTGGGATGAGCTCATCGCTGCCACATTTGTTGAATCAACGTTAACGCCCAACACGGCGGACATCAAATTTTCCAACACCACGACCGACATCGGCTTTGCTCATGCCTATTACCCGGGCAGGACGGGAACCGAGACAACTTCCACCGACAAGATGGTAGGCTCGGTCTGGCTCAATCCAGCCTACAACAGCGGGGTCAACAATCTCGTCACCCCGACCTCGGGCGGCTATGGCTACATGGCCATCATGCACGAGATAGGCCACAGCCTGGGCCTCGACCACGGCGGCAACTACAATGGCGGCGTCCCCGCCTATGGCAATGCTTCCACCGGTTGGCTCTACGCGGAAGACTCCCGTCAATACACCATCATGTCCTATTTTAACGCGAGCGCGACGGGCGCCAGTTGGGGCGGCAACTACGCGCAAACCCCCATGGTCTATGATATTCTGGCCATCCAGCAAATGTATGGCGCCGACTACACTACGCGCGCTGGCAACACCATTTATGGCTTCAATTCAACCGAAGGCAATTCGCTTTACAATTTTAGCGTAAACGCCACGCCCATCCTCACCATCTGGGATGGCAATGGCATTGACACAATTGATGTCTCCGGGTGGGCCTCAGCTTCGATCGTCAACCTGGCCGCAGGCTCCTATTCAAGCGTCAACGGCATGACCAAGAACCTGGCCATCGCCTATGACGTGGATATTGAAAATGCCACGACGGGCGCTGGCAACGACACCATCACCGGCAATGACCTCGGAAATATCCTGACCAGCAATGGCGGCGCCGATACACTCTATGGCGCGCGTGGAAACGACGTGCTCCACGGCGGCGCTGGCAATGACCGCCTTGAAGGCGGCGATGGCAACGACATCCTGGATGGCGGTGTGGGCGTGGACATCCTGATCGGCGGAGCCGGTGACGACTTGATATACTACGATAGCCTCGACAATTTCACCCTCCTGGACGGCGGCGCAGGTATCGACACGCTGGTTGAGTATGGCGCCTATTTCGCCATCAACGTGGCTGTCTACAATATCGAGGTGTTGCTCAATATCGTCATCGACAGCGCCTCGGCGGCATGGGCCCAATGGGATGACTATTATGACGCGGCTGGTCGCAATTTCAAATCCGACGTGAGTTTTGACGACGGAACCCGCACTCTGACGGAATATGATGTTGATGACCTGGCAATCTGGGAACAGCACATACTGAACTATGATTCCAATGGCGCGTTGATACTGGAGCAATACATCCCCGATGGCGGCGGCCCGCCCATCAACATGCCGCCCATCATACTGTCCGGTTCAACGGCAAGCTTTGCCGAAAATGGCACTGGTGTCGTCTACCAGGTGATCGCGAATGATGATGGCACGGGAGGAACAGCGCTGGGCTATGCGCTCGCAGGAACCGATGCGGCGCTGTTTGACATCGATTCCACAACGGGTGCCGTCACGTTCAAAAATGCGCCAAACTATGAAGCGCCAGGCGATGCTGGCGGCAACAACGTCTATGATATTATTGTCACGGCCACAGACGGCACTCTTTCAAACAGCAGGAATGTCGCGGTAACAGTCACAAACGTCAATGCAGCGCCCGTCATCACTTCAGCCGCTGCGGCAAGTTTTGCCGAGAACAGCACGGGCGTGGTCTATACCGCAACATCAACGGACGATGCCGAGAGCGGCGCCAGTGTAACTTATAGCCTGTCCGGAACGGATGCTCTGAGGTTCAACATCAATCCTGCGACCGGCGCGGTCACGTTCAAAGTGGCGCCGAATTATGAGGCCCCCACCGACGTTGGCGCCAACAATGTCTACAACATCATCCTCAACGCTTCAGATGGCGCGCTGACCACCAGTCAGAATGTCGCCGTGACTGTCACGAACGTCAACGCGGCGCCAGTCATCACATCGGCTGCAGCCGCAAGCTTCGCTGAAAATCGCACGGGCACAGCCTATACCGCCACCGCGACAGACGACGCCGAAAGCGGTTCCGGATTGACTTACAGCCTGTCCGGAGCCGACGCCGCGCTGTTCAACATCAATGCCACATCTGGCGTCGTCACTTTCAAGGCCGTGCCGAATTACGAGGCTCCAGGCGATGCTGGCGGCAACAATATCTATGACATCATTGTCACGGCTTCCGATGGTCAGCTCTCAACCGCCAAGAATGTAGCTGTAACCGTCACCAACATCAACGCAGCTCCAGTCATCACGTCGGTCGCCACAGCAACCTTCGCCGAAAATGGCACAGGCACAGTCTATGCGGCAACTTCAACAGACGACGCCGAAAGCGGCGCAGGCGTGACCTACAGCATCTCCGGGACAGATGCGGCCCTGTTCAATGTGAATGCAGCGACCGGTGCGGTAACTTTCAAGAATGCGCCAAACTATGAATCACCGGGCGATGCAGGCGGCAACAACATCTACGACATTGTTGTTACCGCTTCAGACGGCCAGCTCTCAACCAGCAAAAATGTCGCCGTGACGGTCACCAACGTCAACCTGGCCCCGGTGATTGCGTCAGCCGCAACCGCAAGCTTCACCGAGAAT
>JANMHO010000145.1:0-9771 GCA_031375195.1 Rhodobiaceae bacterium | reverse complement strand
CGGCTATTGCGAGCCACACCTGCAACGCGGGTCCAGAGGGCCGGTCACGGCGCAAGCGATACAATATGACCAGGCCCAGGAGGGCTGTGGCGGCAAAGGCGAAACGGGCCATGGTGGCGACAAGCAGGGGCTCCACGAATCCGTAAACGGGCAATGCCAAACCCAGGGCCGACGCAGCCAGAAGCGCGTTTTGAAAACGCGGCGGCAGCCGGCGAAGATCCGGCAGCGTAGCGAGGCAAAAGAGCAGGCTTACCGCGAGCAGGGATTCAACAAGGGCGCGAACTTCCGCTGGAGAAACCTCAATTCCTGCCAGAACCTTGCGGGGTGTCGAAAAAAAACCAACTTCCAAAACCATAAAAGCCAATGCCGCGGCCGCAAACAGGGTTCCTGACATGAACTCGGATCGGGCGCGGGCGGTGTAAAACAGCACCATGCTCACACCCAGCAGCATCGCAATGCCAAGAATTGCGCCGCGGAAAAAAGCCGACGCGCGCGTTTGCTGGTTGTAAAAATTCCGGTCCCACAACACAACATCCTGGGGCGCCGCAGAGACCTGTATGGCGATGCTTTTTGATGAAGATGGCTCCATCACGAAGCCATAGGCATCTTCGCCGGACGCACTCAACTCGGGCGGCTGGATTGCGCCAGTTTGCACCATGCCTTGAACGACACTTCCGGGCGCATTTGGATAGAGAAATCTTGAGCCAACAAATTTTTGATGTTTTACGATCAGCACCAGCTCTCGCGGCGCCGCGGAAGTGTTGGTCAGGGCAAATATGTTCCATTGAAATGGCGGCGACCCCTGGCTTGATTTGAGCTCCAGCGCGCCGGCAGTTCCCGATGGCATCTGCAGCAGAAAGCTGGTTTGCTCGGTGGTCAAATTGCGGCCATAGGGCAGCAGGCTGATGCCGGACTTCAACCCGCCCACATCAAATGCGCCGTCGGCCGCCGCAGGCTGCCCAAGGCTCAACAGGGCGAAGCACAAAAAGCAGGCCATGCGGAACAAAAGCCTGCCGCCTCCAGTGTTTTGCCTTCGACTCATGGACCACTTCGTAACGCCCCCGGGGGCGGCTTGCAAGAACTGCTATGGAGGGGTCCCGTCAAGGCGGGCAAACATCAGGTGGTCCTGCCAAAACCCATTTATTTTCAGATATTTCCGGGCCAACCCTTCATGCACAAAACCACATCGGTTGAGCAATGCTATTGATGCCGTATTGGCGGGCAGGCAGGCGGCCTCAATCCGGTGCAGCGACAGATTGCGGAAGGCGTGAACCACTGTCGCTTCCAGCGCATGGGTCATAAAGCCCTGGCGCGTGTAGGGCTCGCCTATCCAGTAGCCAACCGAACCAATTTGGGCCGCACCACGCCTGACATTCGTAACGGTGATCGCGCCAAGAAGATTTTCGTCTTCATGGTGGAAAATGAAAAACGGATAGCCTTGATCATTCTTCACCATCTGTTGGTAATATTTGATGCGCGCCCGGAAACTGAATCTGCTGAACTCATGCTCTGACCACCGGGGTTCCCACGGCGTTAGAAACTTCTGGCTATGGGAACGCAGATGCACCCACTCGTCAAAATCCGACATGGCGGGCGGTCGCAGCGCAACTGGCCCACGCCGCAATAGCGGCGCTTGATCATTGGAAAAGGGTGACCTCAAATAAACCACATCGCACCCCTGTCAGCTAAGATCTGGAAAAATAGCCTGTTACCTTCTTGTGGGCAGACAGATGGGAGAGCTGACCCACGGCACTCATGGCTGGCGTCTTGTTGGTGAATAGTTTTGCCGCAAGGTCGCGCACCTGCTCCACTGTCACCGCTTCAATCTTTTCCACCAGTGTGGCGATTGCTGGCACCATTCCGAAGGCCAGGAACTGCCGGGCGATCTGGTCGGCGCGCGATGAGGCGCTTTCCAAATTCATGACAAGGCTGGTTTTCAGCTGGGCCTTGGCGCGCGCCACTTCGGCATCGGTCACCCTGCTGGTGACCGACATCATCACACTTGAGGTGACATCCAGCAATTCTTCGGTGTGCTCGGGCGAGCTTGCGGCATAGACGCCGATTTGGCCCGCGTCCTCGTAAGCCGAACCAAAGGCAAAGACACTGTAGCAAAGCCCGCGCTGCTCGCGCACTTCCTGGAACAGCCGTGAAGACATGCCACCGCCCAGGATATTTGAAAGAATCTGAAGCTGATAGATTTCGGGATCGCGGTAACTGGGGGCCGCGAAGGACAACACAATATGGGTTTGATCCAGGGTTTTTTGGGCGTTCTGTTCGGTGCCTGCAAAGCTCGGGGGCTCGCGCTGGGGTTGCTGGCCACGCTCGATCTGGCCAAACAATTTCTCCGCGGCTTCAGCAAATTTTCCGTGATCTATGTTGCCAGCGGCTGCCACCACAATGCGCGACGCCCAATAATTGCGATTGCGCCAGGCCAGCATTTTTTCCCGGTCCACGGTGGATATGAGTTCGGCGGTTCCCAGGATCGAGCGGCCCAGCGGATGATCACCGTAACTCGCCGTCTGGGCGAGATCAAAAACCAGGTCATCGGGCTGGTCATTGGCAGCGGAAATTTCCTGCAAGATAACATCACGCTCGCGTTCCATCTCCTCGGCATCAAGAACGGACTCGGTAAAAATATCAGCCAGGATATCCAGCGCCAAAGCCCAATCGTCTTTCAGAACGCGGGCATAGTAGGTAGTGGTTTCCATGCCAGTGGACGCATTGATCTCACCGCCAGCCGATTCAATTTCCTCAGCGATGTCCCTTGCCGAGCGCTTCTTGGTGCCTTTGAAGGCCATATGCTCGAGGAAATGCGCGATGCCATTTTCTTCCGGCCGCTCATCCCTTGCCCCTGCCTTTACCCAAATGCCAAGCGCCACTGTTTCAATATTCGGCATGTTCTGGGTCAAAACATTCAATCCGTTCGGCAGACAGGTAATCTCAACGCCCATAACTTATCCCTTTTCAGGCCTTATTTCGGTCGAGGATAAAATCCCTGACCGCAGCGGCGCTGTTGGGCAGTATTGTGAAACGTTCTTCGGCTTTGAGCAAGTGGATTAGCCGTTGAGGTAAATGGGGCGTGACCCCGGTTGCATTCCTGACCGCATCGGGAAATTTGGCGGGATGGGCGGTCGCGAGCGTCACCATGGGGCTATCCGTGGGCCCGGCGCGGTGGGCCGCGGCAAAACCAACTGCCGTGTGGGGATCCAAAAGTTCGCCGGTTGCGGACAGGGTGCGGGCAATTGTGTTTGCTGTTTCGGCTTCGTCAACCGTGAAGGAATCAAATTCCTGGCGGACTGCCGCCAATTCCCCTGGCGCGATGGTGAACGAGCCCGATTGGGCAAGGCCCGCCATCAGGCTTCGAACAGCGGCGGCGTTGTTGCCATAAGCCAGATACAAAAGCCGCTCGAAATTGCTCGAAATCTGGATATCCATGGAAGGGCTGATGCTGGGCTGAACGCCGTGGATTTCATAGCGGCCGGTTTTCAGGGCGCGATCCAGAATGTCATTCACATTGGTTGCGATGACCAGGCGGTGAATGGGAACGCCCATGCGTTTTGCGACGAGGCCCGCGAAAATATCACCAAAGTTTCCGGTTGGAACGCTGAAGCTCACCTTTCGATCTGGCGCGCCCAGCGCCACGGCAGAATAAACGTAATAAACAATCTGGGCCATGATGCGGGCCCAGTTAATGGAATTCACACTGGCGAGATTCACTTTGTCGCGGAAGTTCAAATCATTGAAGAGCGCTTTCACAATTGCTTGGCAATCGTCGAAATTACCTTGAACAGCGATGTTGTGAATGCCAGGGCCTTTGACCGTGGTCATCTGGCGTCGCTGCACCTCCGATACCAAGCCATGCGGATGGAGGATGAAAAGGCTGGTCTGCGTGCTATGCTGAAAGGCTTCAATTGCCGCACCACCGGTATCGCCTGACGTGGCGCCCACAACCACGAAGCGGCGGCTCTGCCCTGCCAATGACCAATCCATGAGGCGGACAAGCAATTGCATCGCCACGTCCTTGAACGCGAGTGTGGGACCATGGAATAACTCCAGCAGCCAGTGGTTGGAATCAAGCTGCTTTAACGGCGTCACGGCGGGATGCGCGAAAGTTGAATAGGCGTCATGGATCATGGCCATCAAATTTTCTTCGGGCACCGAACCTTGGGTAAACTTCCGGCAGATGGCGAAGGCAACTTCGGCATAGGGCTTGCCGCGCAGGGCCTTGAATTCCTCGTTAGAAAGCTGCGGCCATGCCTTGGGAACATACAAACCACCGTCGCGGGCCAGACCCGTCAACAGCACGCCTTCAAATCCAAGCTCCGGGGCCTCGCCCCTGGTCGAAATATATTGCAACGAACCACCTCACCGATTGCGCCCCGGGATAAACACTGCCATTCCGGCGAAAGCCTGAATCTGGTTGCCGTTATCGCTGTTGAGGGATTCCGGCTTTCGCCGGAATGACGATGCTGGAAAAGCACATTAGCGGACCTGTTTTCGAATGAACAGGGCCGCGATGGCGAACAAGACAAGCGCCAGTGAAAACCAGGTCACGGCGTATTGCAGATGATTGTTTTGGAACGACGCTTGCGGCGGCGCGGCGCGGGGGAAAGCTCCGGCATCATCGCCGGGAACGGCCTGCAACACAAAGGGGGCCACTTTCATGCCCGGTGGAATTGCGCTTGCGGCAAGCATGGCGGGAATATCCCACCAGTACCAAACCCGGTTTTCAATGTCGTTGTCGGGATCGAAAAAACCTCGGCCGGCATTGTGGGCGCGCACGATGGCAATGACTTCTGCCGGCTGCGCCGACTCTGGCTGGCGGTAATCGTCAGGCACAACGCCGCGGTCAACGAGGGATACGATGCCATCGGCGGTGGTGAACGGCGTTATGATCTGCCAACCGGGGTTGCCATCGAATGCCGCGAGCTTACGCAGTTCGTGGGCATGATCAAACATGCCGGATATTTTGACTTTGGTGAACTCCATATCCTCGCCCCTGTCATGGCGCGCCAGGACTTCGCCGAGTGAACCGGGGTCGGCGGCAATGCGTTCGGACATTTCAGCGAGGAGTTGTTGTTTTTCGCCGAGGCGGGAAACTTGCCAGGCGCCAAGGGCGCACAGCACGACGATGCCCAGCCCTGCGCAAACAAGTATCGGCCAAATGCGATGCTTCATTTTTGCAAGCGGCCTTCGCGGGCACTGGTTACCCACTGCTGGCAAAGCAGAAATCCCTTGACCGGGCGCAAGAGGACAAGCGGCAGCAGAATGAGAACCGGAATTGCCATCAGCAGATGCACCCAGAGCGGGGGTTCATAGGCTATTTCGATGCCAAGGATCGACCCTACGCCAAACACGCAGACAAACAGCATGACAAACCACGCCGCGCCATCGCCGCTGTCGGCAAATTCAAAAGACAGTCCGCAGCTTTTGCAGGCCTTGGCTACGGCGAGATAGCCGTCAAACAATTTGCCCCGGCCACAGCGCGGACATTTGGCGGACAGACCAGTCTTTAGTGGCGATAGCGCGGGATAGTAGTTATCGTTCATTTACTCATGCGCTATCGGCACGCCGGCGGAGGCCCAGACATAGATGCAGGCGAAGAGGAACAGCCACACCACGTCAACGAAATGCCAATACCAGGCGGCGGCTTCGAAGCCGAAGTGCTGCTTGGGCGTGAAGTGGCCCTTCATGGCGCGGAACAGGCAGACCAGCAGGAATATGGTTCCGATCAAAACGTGGAAGCCATGGAAGCCGGTTGCCATGAAGAAGGTCGAACCATAGATGTTGCCCTCGCCTTGGCGGCTGAAGGCAAATTGCGCGTGGCCATATTCCCAGGCTTGAATGCATGTGAACAATGCGCCAAGCAGAACGGTTGCGACGAGGCCCCACTTCAGGCCCCGGCGGTCATTGTTCAGCAGGGCGTGATGGGCCCAGGTGACAGTTGTGCCAGAGGTCAAAAGGATCAGCGTATTCACCAGAGGCAAATGCCAGGGATCAAAAATCTTGGTGCCCACCGGAGGCCACTCGCCGCCTGTCAAGGCGACGCGCGAAGACTGTATCGCCTCGTTTGAAAACAGGCTGGCGTCAAAGAAAGCCCAGAACCACGCCACGAAGAACATGACTTCGGAGGCGATAAACATGATCATGCCATAGCGCAGGTGGAGGCTCACAACCGGCGTGTGGTCGCCGCCGTGGGCTTCGTTGATAACATCGCGCCACCACATGATCATCGTATAAAACACCAGGGCAAAACCGACGGCCATGACGGCCCAGTTGCCGCCATGCATCCAGTTCACGGCGCCAATGGCCAGAATGAAGGCAGCGGCACCCCCAATGACAGGCCAGGGACTTGGATTGACCAAGTGATAATCGTGGTGCTTCGCGTGGGCGTCAGCCATGTCCCCTACTCCTCAATTCGTTTCTGCTGGAAAAAATGTATAGGAAAGCGTGATCTCGGAAATGGATTTGGAATCGGGATCATCCAAAATCGCGGGATCAACAAAAAAATCGACGGGCAGATCAGCGCTCTCATGGGGCTTCAGGGTTTGCCTGGTGAAGCAGAAGCACTGGATCTTGTTAAAATAGGCGCCAGCTTCGGCGGGCGTCACGTTGAAGACCGCCGTGCCGGTCAATGCCCCATCGGTCAGATTGGTGGCGCTGTAGTGCGCCATATATTGCTCGCCGATCCTGATTTTCATCACCTGCTGCTTGGCCTTGAAATTCCAGCCAAGGCTGGCCGCCGTGTTGGCGTCGAACCTGATCGAAATGAATTTATCGGCGGCCGCATCGGGCGCTGCTGTGGCGCGCTGGGTTGTGCCATTGAAGCCTGTTGCCTGGCAAAACAGGGCGTAGAGCGGCACTGACGCATAGGCGAGGCCCACCATGGCGAAAAATACGCTACCAGCCAAGGCGGCAACGCGCAGATTCTTTTTTGAATTTGGAGCGGGTTCCATATCAACCCCCGGCCATCAGGGCGGCATTGCTGGAAAGCCTGACGATGGTGGTGGCAAAAAACAATACCACGAGACCGCCAAGAATCAGCGCCATCACCAGAGACCGCTTCTTGCGCCTTGCCAAATCTTCCGGGCTGAAGGGCGTGTTGTTCATGTCAGCACACCGATGAGCCGCTCAACCGGAATGAGCGCAAAAATCAGAAAGAGCCACAGAATTGAAAACCCGAACATTTTTTTGCAGGCCCTGTCGGCGCGTTCACCCTCACGGTTGCGATAAACGCTGATTGCGTAAAAGAGAAACACGGCCGAGAGGACCGCCGCGCCCGCCCCATAGATCAAGCCAGCCACACCCAAAAACACCGGCAGGAACGTGACCGGCAGAAGCGCAAGTGTATAAATCAATATCTGTTTGCGGGTTTCATCGGGGCCTGCCACGTTTGGCAGCATGGGAACTCCGGCGGCGGCGTAGTCGCCCTCGCGGAACAAGGCGAGCGCCCAGAAATGCGGCGGCGTCCACATGAAGATAATCAGGAAAAGCGAAATGGAGCCGAGATCGATTGTTCCGGTGACAGCAGCCCAGCCGATCATCGGCGGAAAAGCTCCGGCAGCGCCGCCGATCACAATGTTATGCGGGGTCCAGCGCTTCAGCCACATGGTATAGACCGCGACATAGAAGAAGATGGTGAAGGCCAGCAGCGCGCCCGCAACCCAATTGACCAGCAACCCCAGAACGATGACCGAGCCAACAGCCAATGTGGCCCCAAAGCCCAGCGCCTCGCCGGGAAGGATGGCACCCCGCGGCACGGGCCGTGATTTGGTGCGCTTCATCAACGCATCAATGTCGGCGTCATACCACATGTTGAGGGCACCGGAGGCGCCAGCGCCTGCGGCTATGGCGAGAAGGGCCACAAGCGCCAGCAGGGGATGCAGTGTTCCGGGAGCGGCCACGATGCCAACAAAAGCCGTAAAAATCACCAGCGACATGACGCGGGGTTTCAGCAGCGCAAAATAATCACCCGCCGTTCCCTGCCCACCGAGGGACTGGGACTGGCTGGCAATATCAAGGTGCGTGTCGCTCATTGCCTTACTTGATGACCGGCAGCGTGTTGAACTGGTGGAATGGGGGAGGTGATGACAGGGTCCACTCAAGGGTTGTCGCGCCTTCGCCCCAGGGATTGTCGGCTGCCTGCTGCTTTTTGGCATAGGCCGAGAATACGCCATAGAGGAAGATCAGCACGCCGATGGCGGATATGTAGGAACCATAGGACGAAACCTGGTTCCAGCCTGCGAACACATCGGGGTAGTCGATGTAGCGGCGCGGCATGCCGGCCAGCCCCAGGAAATGCTGCGGGAAGAACAGGATGTTCACGCCGACAAACGTCACCCAGAAATGGATCTTGCCGACGGTTTCACTATACATGTAGCCGGTGATTTTGGGGAACCAGTAGTACCAGGCGCCAAAGATTGCGAACACGGCGCCCAGCGACAGCACGTAGTGGAAATGCGCCACCACGTAGTAGGTGTCATGCAGCGAGCGATCCACACCGGCATTGGCCAGCACGACGCCCGTCACGCCACCGACGGTGAACAGGAAGATGAAGCCCAATGCCCAGAGCATGGGCGTCTTGAATTCAATGGAGCCGCCCCACATGGTGGCGATCCAGGAGAATATCTTGACGCCCGTTGGAACCGCGATGATCATTGTGGCGGCGATGAAATAGGCCTGCGTATCCGCATCCATGCCGACCGTGTACATGTGGTGGGCCCAGACCACGAAGCCCACGACACCGATGGACACCATCGCGTAGGCCATGCCGAGGTAGCCGAACACGGGCTTCTTCGAGAAGGTTGACACGATCTGCGAGATGATGCCGAAGCCGGGAAGAATGAGGATGTAGACTTCCGGATGGCCGAAGAACCAGAACAGGTGCTGGAACAGGATAGGGTCGCCGCCCTTGGCCGCGACAAAAAATGACGTGCCAAAGTTGCGGTCGGTCAGCAGCATGGTGATGGCGCCCGCAAGAACCGGCAGCGACAGCAGCAGCAGGAACACAGTGACCAGGATGGACCACACGAACAGCGGCATCTTGTGCAAGGTCATGCCGGGAGCGCGCATATTGAAGATCGTTGTGATGAAATTGATGGCCCCGAGAATAGACGAGGCGCCGGCGAGATGGATTGCCAGAATGGCATAATCCATTGCGGGACCGGGCTGGCCCGTTGTGGAAAGCGGTGGATAAAGCGTCCAGCCGCCGCCCGCGCCAAACATGCCGGGGCCCGGGCCTTCGGAAAACATCGAAATCAGCAACAATGCCAGTGCTGGCGGCAGCAGCCAGAAGGAAATATTGTTCATGCGCGGGAATGCCATGTCGGGCGCCCCAATCATGAGCGGCACGAACCAGTTGCCGAAGCCACCGATCATTGCAGGCATCACCATGAAAAAGATCATGAGCAAGCCGTGACCGGTGACGAACACGTTATACATGTGCTTGCCTGCGTCGCAGGCTTCGGGGGTCGCGAGATCGCAGCCAGCGCCATAGACCATGTTGGCCAGCCCGTGGAAAATCTGGATGCCGGGTTCAGCCAGTTCAACGCGCATCATCACGGAAAGGAAACCGCCGATGAGGCCCGAGAAAATGGCGAACCACAGATACATCGTGCCGATGTCCTTGTGGTTGGTGGAATAAACGTAACGTCTCCAGCCCGAGGGGAGATCATGATGATCGTGAGCGGCGGTTGCGTATGACATGTTCTTTAGCCTCTCAATGAACTCAGTTTCGCGCCAGCTGGCCGTTGGCCTTCAGCATGGCATATA
>JANMHO010000109.1:0-11478 GCA_031375195.1 Rhodobiaceae bacterium | reverse complement strand
CACCTTTGGATCGACGTCAGCGGAGTTTGGAATTTTGGTGCGGTCCAGCACGAGGACCGGGTCCTTGCCTTCGAGCACCAGTCGCATTTGCGATCCGGTTTGTATGACAACATCATATTTGTCGCTTCCGGCAAGCAACACCTCCTTCGACTCGGCTGAGCTTGTATAAGTGTCATAAACCACCCGGATGCCGGTCTCCGTTTCAAATTTGTCGAGAGTGTCTGGATTGATATAGGTCGTCCAGTTCAGCATATGGATGATCGTCTGGGGGGGCTTGTCGGCAAACTTGAGCGCACGAGTGATGTTGTGGGATGTGTCTTGCGTGAGTAGCCCGCGGACCTTCATTCCCGCGTCTTCCTGGAAAGATTCGATTGCTGCGAATGTTGCAGGGCCGAAAACACCGTCCTCAGGACCCGGCTCAAAGCCGAGTCTTTTCAAAACCCGCTGCGCGCCCTGTACCTTGTCCTTGTCCACAACGAGGTCTTGGCCGTCGACGCTGCCCGTACCCCAGCCTTCCTTTGTCCACGCTTCGGTGAACAGCGAGCGGATGGCCTCTGTGGCATTCACGGTTTGGATGGCGCGTCCCACGGCTGCAAAATGTGCATCCAGGGCCGCAGCGGTCGACTCATCCATCTTGCGCGACAGCTCTTCAGTCTTCAAATATTCCAGGCGGCGCAAGAGGCGTTGCATGGTTACAATTTCCTGCTCGGACGCTTGTGCAATGCTGGCGTATTGCACTGTCAGATGCTCGGTATCAGGCGCGGAAACCATGCCTTGTCCGAAAGCGGCGCCAGTCGCACTGAACATGATGCCCAAAGAAAGAGCAAGCTTCACGGTTAGGGAAACATTATAATTCATTTCACGTTCTCCAGGTTTGGGCATAAAATATCAAGGCAGTGATCGAACAACGCGGAATCCGATGGAATTGGTTTTCCGGCTGGATTTTTCCCATGCGGCGACTTGTCCGTTCACTTCGCTGCGACCAGTGGACCATGCGCCGCCAAGAACAACTCGTTTGTCACAGGTATTGGAGCTTGCGTTTGGCGCGTAGGAGAACGGCCGCCAGCAATCCGCCGACCACTCCCACACATTGCCTTTCATGTCATAGAGGCCAAGCGCGTTCGGCGTGAATGAACCAACTGGTGCTGTGCCATTGTAGGTGTCCGGACAGTTTCCGGCAGCTGGTCCGGTGGCGTTAAAGCAGTCTTGCGAAGCATCGCCAATTTGGCTTTTTGTCTCCGCAGCACCTGCTCCACCAAGCGCTGCATATTGCCATTCATCCTCGGTGGGCAGGCGGTACTCCTTGCCGCTGAGCCTGGAAAGCCATGGCAAATACTGCGTGGTCACATCATCAAAGGACACGAAGATCAACGGTCTGCTGCCTCGGCCCCAACCTGAATCATCCGCAATAGCCTTGCACGCGCCTTCATCTACGCACCTGTCCCAATCATCAAACGTGATGCCATTGCGCCCGATGGCGAAGTCGTGATCGATGTTGGTAGCTGTCGAACTGGCTTCATCCACTTTCGTGAAGTTCCCGGCGGAAACGACGACAAGCTCAGGGCAATCGGCGCAATCTTTGAAAACCTCGCCTTCGGATTGCTGGGCCGGCGTCGTTGAAGCTGTTGTCTCAGCCACAACCACCGGCGGCGGCTCAACCGGGGCTTTCGGAACTGGCGCTTCGGCTGGTGTGACAGGTTCCGGCGCAACAGGCTTTGGAAGCACGATGGCCTTTGCATGGGCGATGGCAGCCGGAACGGCGATATTGGCCGATGCCACAGCCACAACCTTTACCACAGGCTTTAGCGCGACCGGTGGCGGCGGCGACAGTTTAGCGGCCGCGATTGGCGCAGGCGTCGGTTCAACAGGAGGTGGCAGCGGTGTCTCCTCGACATGGACGGGAGCAGGTGTCAATTCAATCGGCGGCGTGACAGTCACGGTTTCGGCCACGGCTGCTGGCGCCGAAGCGGGTTCAACAACCGGGGGCAAAGGCGGCGGTTCTGCGGCAACAATTTCCAGTGTTGGCGGCGGCTCAACCGGCGGCGGCAGTGGTGGTTCGGCAACCACAACGTCCGGCAGGGGTATTGGTTCGACCGGTGATGGTGAAGGCGCCGCTATGATTTCCGGCTCAAGCTCCAGCGCACTGACGGGATCTTGCGCGACAACAGCAGGCGCTGGCGTCTTAGCGATTGTCTCGACGGCTGGTTTTTTCGCTTCCGGTTTCTGATAGGGAATAACACTTTGTGAAGCTGGGGGGCTCGACCCCGGTGGTTCATTCTTGGCCGTCGCAATGGGCTGCTGTTCCCAATCGGCTCCCTCACCTGGCAACACCAAATTGCGCGCCGATTGAGTGAAAGCGCCATCCGACATGTAATCGCGCGTCAGCGCAAAGGCGCCGACCGCAATGACTACTTGAAACAAAATGAAAAGGACACGTCGAAGCGAAAAGCGCCTCTTCACGACATCACGCCGCTGCGGGGGCAATTCCTCCGTTCTTGGCGACACTCGCATCCTTGGCGCTATGGGCAATGGCGCATAAGGACGCTGTTCTGACAACTCATCAAACTGCATCTCGAACCTTACGCAACAGACCCCACGGGCCAGATCATGGCCCGTCCCCCTAACGATGAATCGAATAGAAGATTTTAATGCGGCGCAATTGTGACCGCGGTCGTCAGAAACAATTTAACCGCTTGTTATCATGATGATATTTTAATTGCGGCTGAGATTCACGAAGTCCGGCCAGCGAATCACCCGCGCCTTAGCTCACCCACTCGCCACGCCGCATAAGCGGCTCAATTGCGCCATCCTGCGCCACGCCATCAACATCCATTTCACCGGAGCCTATCATCCAGTCCACATGGATGAGACTGGTGTTGGCGCCACTGGCCAAAAGCTCTTCGGCGCTCTTGCCAGGTCCATCCTTCATCGTGTCTGTGTAGGATTGCCCCACCGCGATGTGGCTTGCCGCGTTCTCATCAAACAGTGTGTTGTTAAAAACAATGTTGGAAGCGGAGATGGGCGATGAATGGGGCACCAATGCCACCTCGCCCAGCCTTCTGCCACCTTCATCCGTATCAATCATCTTGGCAAAAGCTGCAGCCCCCTTTTCGGCGGATGACTCAACGATGCGGCCATTTTCAAACCTCACCTTGATGCCATCAATAAAAGTTCCACCGTATGACAAGGGCTTCGTCGAACACACGGTTCCCTCCACGCGGTCCTTGTGCGGCATGGTGAACACTTCTTCCGAAGGAATATTGGGGTTGCAGGTGACGCCGTTCTTGGCTGTCGATGCGCCACCCTTCCAGGCATGGCCATCAACCATGCCGATGCGAAGGTCGGTGCCGGGCGCCCGGTAGTGCAACGCCTTGTAGCGCCGCCCGTTGAGAAAATCCGTGCGCTTGCGAAGATTGCGCGAATGCTCGGCCCAGGCCGCGACCGGATCTGGCAAGTCCGCGCGGCTGCATTTGAAAATGGCCGCCCATAATTTTGCGATCGCTTCTTCTTGCGGCAGCCCCGGAAACACCGATTTCGCCCAGGATGGCGTGGCGCAGGAAATAACGCACCAGTTTACCGCAAAGCTGGTGATGAGTTCGAGCGCCGGCCGATAGGCCTTGGAGCGGGCGCGATTGGCCCTGGATACTTTTTCCGGATCTTGTCCGCCCAGCAGGCCCGGATCTTCGCCCGTTATGGCAAGGCGCGCCGAGCCTCCCTTGAAAGCTTCCGCCATGCCGTTGAACAGCCAGCTTGTCGCCGTGTCAAAACTGGCGTTCGACGCCGCCTGAAACCGCGTCAGCGTCGCCTGGTCATCGGCGTAAAGCGTAGTGACCAGCGTTGCGCCTGCCACATAGGCGTGATGCGTGATCCGCCTGACAAGGGGCACGGCCTCAATCGGCGCGGAAATCAGCAATTGCTGCCCGGGCGTTATGCAAAGCCCCGAACGCACGGTGAGTCTCGCATATTGGTCCAGCAGTTTTTCATGGTTCATGGTCATGAATCGATTTATAGGACAACGCCTGCAACCTGACAAACCAGCCTCGCTTCGGAATATTCATGCCACGCCTCGTTCATCTCATCCGCCACGGACAATCAACCTTCAACGCAATCCAGGACGTAACCGGCAAGGACCCGATGATGTTCGATGCGCCGCTCACGCCATTGGGCCATCAGCAGGCCGCCGCGCGCGGGAAACAGTTGGCGGGAAACCACTATGATCTGGTGATCACTTCGCCCCTCACCCGCGCCATTCAAACGGCGCAGGGAATTTTTGGCGGGCGCAAACCCCTGGTCATTGATCCCCTGCACCGCGAATGGGTGAACTGGAGCTGCAACATCGGCAGGCCCGCGACCGAACTCGCCACCGATTTTCCCGATCTGGATTTCAACCACCTGGAAGGCAGCTGGTGGCATGTCGACGGCCCTGTCAACGAAAATGGCATTGCCTGCGAGCCTCACACCTCATTGCTGGCTCGCGTTGCAGCGTTTCAGGCCATGCTCGCCAGCCACAGGGAAAAACGCGTCGCGGTCGTGGGCCACGGGGATTTCTTCTCGCAGATCGTGGGCTACGCCATGCAAAACTGCGAATGCGTCGAATGGAAAAACCCATTCTCCTGATTGCCTCTTGCATCCCGCCAAATTGCTATGCAAATTCGGGGCAAAGAAAAGAGGGGTGAGGGAATGGCGCAGTTCATCAATGCCAAGGAAAACCTGGTTGTCGATGCCATTGATGGTGGCTTGCGCGCGTCAGGATCCCGAAGCCTCGCGCGCCTCGATGGCTATCCGCACATCAAGGTTGTGTGCCGAACCGACCACAAGGGCTCCCGCGTCGCAGTAATCTCCGGCGGTGGCTCCGGCCATGAACCGGGATTTGCTGGCTATGTGGGCAAGGGCATGTTGACAGCCGCTGTTTGCGGCGAGATTTTTGCGGCGCCCAGCATGAATGCCGTGCTGGCGGGCATATTGGCGGTGACAGGCAAGGCTGGCTGCCTGTTGATTGTGACCAACTACACAGGCGACCGGCTGAGCTTTGGCCTCGCCGCCGAAAAGGCCCGGGCGCTCGGCAGGAAAGTGGACATTGTGTTCGTGTCCGACGATATCGCGATTCCCGGCATCGCCCAGCCCCGTGGCGTTGCGGGAACTGTTTTGGTGCAAAAGATCGCCGGCTATTTCGCTGAACAGGGCGCTCCCCTGGCCGAAGTGACGGCAGCCGCCCGGAACGCCGCGAAGTCCACTGTCTCCCTCGGCATATCCCTCAGTTCCTGCACATTGCCAGGAATTGGCCGCGAAGACCGCGTGCCCAAAGGCAAGGCTGAATTGGGCCTCGGCGTTCACGGCGAACCAGGCGTTGAGCTCATCAATTTCACTGGCGCCAGGCAGGCCGCCGCCCTTCTCTGCGCCAAGCTTTTCGCTGCGGTCGCCAAGGCCAAGAGCTATGCTCTCATGGTCAATAATCTGGGTTCGACAACGCCCCTGGAAATGGGACTCATTGCGAATGAAATTCTAAACAGCGCTTATGCCAGGAAAATCAAGCTGGTCATCGGCCCCGCCCCGATCATGACATCGCTTGATATGCACGGGATTTCGGCGTCCCTGCTGCCGCTCACGCCAAAATTTGAAAAGGCGCTGACGGCGAAGGTGGCGCCCGCCGCATGGCCCGGCGCATGTCCCAATGGCGAGCCAAAGATTCTCAAATTATCCCCGGAGATGAAATCCAGGCCCGCCAAGCCAAGCGCCAATGCTGAACTCCGCGATCTCGTCGAACGCGCCTGCGACGCGCTCTTGGTCCAGGAAGGTCGCCTCAACGCACTGGATGCCAAGGTGGGCGACGGCGACACCGGCTCCACCATCGCCACCGCCGCGCGAAATCTAAAAGCCAATATCGGCAAGATGCCGCTCGCCAACACAAGTGAATTTTTCGACAGCCTGAGTGAACTGCTCGCCAAAACAATAGGCGGCTCCAGCGGTGGTCTTCTGGCGATCCTCTTTGCGGCGGCAGGCCTTGCCTCCACCAGGAACAGCGCCTGGGCAACATCGCTGCAAACCGGATTGCGCCGCATGATGGAGTATGGCGGCGCGAAAGCTGGCGACCGCACCATGATTGATGCGCTGGAACCGGCGCTCGAAGTGTTAGCCGCAGGAAAGCCGCTCAGCGAGGCCGCCGTTGCCGCCCGCAGGGGCGCTGATGCCACGGCGAAAATGACCAGGGCCAAGGCGGGCAGGTCGGCCTATGTTTCGTCAGCCAATCTCACCGGCATCAATGACCCGGGTGCGGAAGCTGTGGCCTGCTTGTTGGAGGGGTTGGTCGATCAGAAATGAGACGTCACGCTTGCAAATGACGTTTATCGGCTGCAGTATTGTGCAGGTCGTGCCCGTTTGTATGTAGGTGTGTATGTGTGAGTTGAACCGATTGGGGAGACGCCGCGATGACCAACACCAAGCAGCGCCAGCAAATCTTCTTCATCATGTCCCGCAGCTTGTTGATCGCGTGTCTTTTCGTTATTGCATCCCTGCTGTCGCCATCCCCATCGCACGCCCAGCAAAGCGAGATGCTGCAGCGGCTGCAGCCTGCGGACACTCAAACCTGCAAGATTGAAAGTCGTTCCTGTGGTTGCGCCACGTGCGGCTGCAACAGCTGCGGCAGTTGCCAATCGGAACCGAGCTGCCCATCTGGTTACACCATCTATGACGACTATTGCCTGCCGGAATGTCCGGCTGGCTATTTGCGTTATCCAGGTTTTCCCGGCTACTGCATGCCACCCTGCCGCCATGGCTGCCCGGAAGGCTATGAGCCCGTTCCCCTTCCCAACTGCCCGCAAGGCTTTCATCGCAGCTTGAGCGATCCTGAGGAATGCCTGCCGGATCGCGTCACCCACCTCGATAATTGCCCGGACGGTATGGGATATTCCCTGGAAACTGGCAAATGCTCGCCAAACTGCCCGCAGGGCACCTATCTTGCCGAGAATGGCCTTTGCCAGAGCTACTATGAGCGCGCCTGCCCCGACGGCTATCAGCGCAATGCGCAAACGGGTGCCTGCATTCCGGGCGGTGACTGGCCCGATGACTATCGTTTCATCTGCATGCCCGTTTGCCCCCAGGGCTACACCCGCGACATCTACCATCCCACGCGCTGTGTGCCGCCGCCAGATAACTGCCCGCAGGGGTTCGAGAATTTCCGGAATCAATGCGTGCCCACCTGCGAGCAAGGCATCCGGCACAATTCCTATGGCTATTGTGTGCCACCGCGCTGCGAAGACGGCACCTATCCCGATCTCCGCGGCAATTGCCGGGAATATGAATGCCCGCAGGGCTATTCGAATATTCGTGGCCAGTGCTACCCACCCTGCGCCCAGGGCTTCACCCACAATCTGCGCAACCCCGCAAATTGCGAGCAAATCCCCAATGATGAGCCGGATTGCCCGCAGGGGACAAGACTCAACATCCAGACAGGCAATTGCGACAAGATTCCACCCCCGCCCGTGAAGTGCAAACAGGGCTTGGAGTACAACGTGAAAACCAAGCGCTGCGAGCCCCCACCGAACAGGCAACCCGCCTGCCCGAAAGGCTTCGTCAAAACCAAATCCGGCCGCTGCATGCCCATCGTGGAACAGCCGCCAACATTGAACGTGCCAAAAGCCTGCCCGGAGGGCACCATTTACAATCGCAAGCGCCAGCGCTGCTTGCCCGTGTTGAATGAACAGGTGCCTGAGTTTGAAGAAGACCCCGATGAGCCGCCCCCGCAGCTTAATCTGAACAACAACATTCAAAGGCTGCCAAAATTGCAACAGCGGTGCCCCGAGGACACATACATGGACAAGAACGGCCGATGCATGCCAATCCAGTAATCCCAAACTGCAACTAAAAAAGTAGAATCTGCATGCGGCACGCCCAGCTATCTTCCATCGAACTGCCAGACTTCGGTGAGCCCACCATCGAACCGTTGCTTGACCGGGAAATCTACGCCAGACGCCATATACAACTTGTTGCCCGGATGACTGCCAAGGCGCTGGACGCTCTGGTCATCTATGGTGACCGCGAACATTTGGCCAATATTTCCTGGGCAACGGGTTTTGATCCACGTTTTGAAGAGGCGATCTATATCGTGGTGCCCGGCAGCACTCCAACACTGCTGGCTGGCAATGAATGCCTGCCCTATTCCGAAACCGCCAGCGGCAGTTTCAAGCGGGTGCTGTGGCAGCCCTTGAGCCTCATGGGCCAGCCGCGCGGCCAATATCGCAAGCTCGTTGAAATCTTCCGCGAAGCCGGGCTGGCACAGGGCATGCGCATTGGTCTTGCCGGCTGGAAGGGCTTTGAAAACGAGGCGGGAGAATTTGATCCCTATTGGTTCGAAACACCGCACTATCTGGTCGTGGCGTTGGCGCAATTTGGCCCCGTAACCAACGCGGCCTTGGCTTTCATGCATCCCGGAAACGGTCTGCGCGTGATCAATGAAGCCGATCAGCTGGCCCGTTTTGAATATGCGGCGACCCTCACATCCAACGCCGTTCGCCGTTTCATTCAAGGCGCGAAACCTGGCATGACCGAATATGAGGCCTGCCTGAATCTCGGATTCAACGGCTTCCCGCAATCCGTGCACCTCAACATGAGTTCAGGCCCCCGCGCCAAATACGGCCTGCCCAGCCCTTCCATGCGCGTGATCGAGCCAGGCGATCCCATCGTCATAGGCGCAGGCCTCATGGGCGCTCTCAACTGCCGCGCCGGCTTCATGGTTGGCGGCGCCAAGGAACTGCCCGCCGGCATTGCTGACTATGTTGAAAAGCTGGTGCGCCCCTATTTCGAGGCCGCGGCGGCCTGGTATGAAACAATTGGAATAGGCGTTGAAGGCGGCGCAATCTATGATGCGGTGATGAGCCGCCTGGGCGATCCCTTTTTTGGCGTTGGGTTGAATCCGGGCCACCTCATCCATCTCGATGAATGGGTGCATTCACCCATCAGGCAATATGGCGACATCAGGCTGGCTTCCGGCATGGCGCTGCAATGCGACATCATTCCGGCAACCGGCACCGCCTATTTCACCTCCAATATTGAAGACGGCATAGCCCTCGCTGACGATGCGTTGCGCAGTGAAATCCGCGGCAAATATCCTGAATGCTGGCAGCGCATTGAGCGCCGCAGGGCTTTCATGGCAAGAGAGCTCGGCATTAAGCTGAAGCCAGAAGTGCTGCCCTTCAGCAACATCCCCGCCTGGCTGCCCCCCTTCTGGCTGGCCCCGGAGAAGATCATGTCAATGCGCTGAGGCGGTTTAACTCACGCGCTTGCCAAATACCGCGCGCGGCGCGCCATCGGACTTCGGCGCCGCGATCACAGGCTCGGGCGCGGTTGCTTCCGGCGCAACAGTTGGTGAAACGTCCAGTGTCAGTTGAATGACTGGCGTGGATGGCTCACGGCCTTCAGGCATGAAATGCGCGATTGTCTTCTCCAGACTGGCCATGCCGACCGGCTGGCCGTCCCTGATGACCGGCCCATTCGCCACCAAATATTGAAACAGGCCGGCCAGCCGCTTTGCGATTTCGGCTTGCGGCAAAGGCGCCGGTTCAAGCTGCAGTTCACGCCCGATGAAGGGCAGCAATCCGTGTGTGGATGCGCCATTCGCAGGCGTGCCATCAGGCATGGGCGCGCCGGTGAAATATGACAGCGTCATCCACAGCATGTCGGGAAAACGGCCGGCAACCAGCGCCATGGCCATATGCCAGATGCCATCGCCCTCATCGATCCCGTTTGATTCCGTGAACACGGTGGCAGCCATTGGCAAATGCCTGGCAAGCGCGCCGGCGGCCAACGTGACTGCGGAAGCTCCGGCAACCGCTGTGGCATGATCATAGCAATTGCCAACCAGCGCGACAACAACATGGGCGCGCGTAAACCGCATGACATCGCTGGCGTCTGGCCACGACACGTTCCGCTTGGCCGCAACCTCCCACGCATCAAGCGGCAATTGCCTGTCCACAAATGTCACTGAAACCCCAAGGCCATTGACCTGCAGAATGTAGGATTTGCCGTCGCCATCGGACAGGCCCCTGGACTCAGCGCGGTAGGGCGTTTCCCCCGCCAAGGCATTCAGCGTTTCAATAGCCCGGCCTTCCATGACCGACGCAGGTGAAGTGAGCGCGAGGTAGGTTGTGAAATGGCTCATACCGAAAGCTCCGAATCGTCTTGCCGCTGCCGCCAATCTATCAAAATGTGAACCACAAGGGCCGTAAAAACCACCGACCCGCCCAAGAGTGTCGATTGGGCGGGAATTTCATTGTGAATAAGCCACACCCATATGGGCGCCAAGATCGGCTCCAGCGTGCCTACCAGCGCGCCTAGCGCCGCCGGAACAAGCCGTGCTCCCGTCACAAACATGGCGAGGCCCAGTCCCAGATTGAGAGCGCCAAAGGCAAACAGCAGGGCAAAATCAGCCGGGCTCACCAGATAGGTTCCAGCCAAAGTCGCCGTGACACAGGCGGCGATCGCCATTCCCAGGCACACGGCAGGCGTCATCCGCACATGCGCATTGCGCCGCGTGATCACAGTGGCTGTCGCAAAGCCGATGGAAATGACCAGCGCAAGCCCATCGCCCACGGGCGAAACCTGGCCCGTGAGTGAGCCGGAAACCATGATTCCCACACCCGCGATCACGGCGGCAATCGCCAGCCATGTGGCCACTGGTATTTCCTCGCGAAACAGGGTCCATGACAAAAGTGCTGCGATCAGGGGCACGCCGGCCTGCATCAAAAGTATATTGGCCACCGTCGTATAGGCCAGCGCCACGATGAACGATGTGGAAGCAACCGCAAAGCAGCAGGCGACCCCGAGGCCCGCCATGCCCATCTCCTTGAACAGGCCAATGGTTCCGCGCCCGCCATCGCGTATCAGCATGAACAGCAACAAGAACAGAAAGGCAAAGGAAGAGCGCCAGAACACCACGGTCCAGCTGTCATCGACAGAAATAAACCGCGCGATCACGCCGCCAAAACTCCAGGCGATAGCGGAACCAGCTATTAACAGGAGTCCGTGCCTTGTCTGCTCTATCGATGAAATTGGCGGCGCCATGAAGAGTATGAACAGACCATCTCATAAAACTTGCGTTAAATTACAAGTAGCGAAAAATTGTACTTATTGGAGTTTCGATGAACGATAGAGCCCATGGTGTTTGGTGCAGAATTGGCGATTTCGGCTACAGTAAGGCAACTAGTTTTGCAAGATGCAATTGTGGTCCTAAGGTAGAGTGACTTTGCCCCCTCAAAGCTCTTGGAGCGAGCAATTGGCGCACTCCAAATGGTTTGAACCCGTGTTCACCGGATAGCGCATTGATTTGTGGCGGCATTGCGCCGATTCAGGTATAATTATCAGCAGTTTAGAGTCAGGACCTATTAATTTGTTGCGGATCAGTTGAAGATTTGATTCAAGGCTAGCTGTTGATGGAGGCTTTGATGAACGGCCATTTTCTACTGAGTAAATCCCAGATGAAGCGAA
>JANMHO010000058.1:0-7778 GCA_031375195.1 Rhodobiaceae bacterium | reverse complement strand
TCAATACGCTGATTGAGGTCAGACATTGGCATTTCCCTCCAGCGAGCAGCGCGTGTTGTCCCCACAGCATGCGCCACCGCCCCAATTTCGACTCAATTGCTATGGGGCAACTTTGTTACATGGCAGGAAACATCGCATGCGGCCAAATGTCAAGCGATCATAGTCGGGGGTCCACATCCCAGTGATGATTGTCTGTCTCGTGGAACTCTGCGTCGAGTCATCAACAACCTATCTTCCCGGCCGGAATAACCCAAAACATATTCAGGAAATTGGTTCAAACTGATTTCACCGCCACCGGAACGCCATGGCATGCTCTCCGGCATGACGGCTGGAATGCCACCGGAAGTTTTCGGCGCCATCATGGCGGGTGCGGCCAGGCCCTCGCTCGACCCTGCAACTTTCGCGGAACTGGAGTACTAACTGGGGCAGCAGTGAGAGGTCAATTTGGCCAGCAGTCGGCGGCCAAAAGGAGTTCGGAGAGGTCGCGGTAGCGCTGCGCGTCCAGACCGGTCAGCTCCCTGATTTTTTCGATCCGGCTGTAGACCGTGTTCGGATGTCTGCCGAGAATGCGGGCGGCTTTCTGCATGTTCAGGTCAGCTTCGGCTATGGCCCGCAGGGTCTGCACGAGGCTGCCCCCGGCCTTTGCGTCAGCGCTTGTGAAACTGGAAATCCAGCCGGGCGCTGCGGTCTGCACATAGTCACGTCCGTGGTGGATCAGCAAATCACGGACCGGCAGTTCGGCGAATTGAACGACACGTCTTGCAACTGTGGCAAAGTCCAATGCGATTTGCGCCTCATGCAAAGCCTTTGGAAGGAAAGAAGTTGATGGATGATCTGCGCTTATGCCCACAAGCACTGCTGTTCCAAGAACTTCAAGCATGGGGTGAATCCGGCCCGCAAGATTTGATTGCGCCGCCGTCCACCCCGATTGCCGGCGTTTGTCCGAAAATACAATCGTCACCAGATTGTCGCGGATGCCGGCAAGCATGCGTATCGACACGCCAGTCGTAGTTGCGAATATTGAATTCACAATCCGTTGGGCGCGAGCCGGGCTGTCCATTTCCGTCGGGTTGGTTGATTGCGCTGCAACTACGCAATAGGCCTGGCGTTGTTCAAGGTAGCCCGCCCGCCTCAACAGCTGGGCCACACGGCCATCGGATTCATCATAGCCGCTCAACAGGATGTTCAGAAGTTCGGTGCGGCGGTCACCTTCGGATTCTGCGAGCAGGCGGGTGTGGGCGACATATTCCGCAGCGGCAATTGAACTGATGATATTTGTGTACTCAATTGCGAAATCCGCCACAGCGGATATGGCCTGCTCAAGATTTGGCGGCTGGCTCGCCAGTGCCGCTTCGCGCAGCCAGAGCGACAGAATTCTATGCCCGCAGCGATAGGCATGCAGTGTTGCTTCAAGGGGAAATCGTTGCTCGGCCCGGTGATGTGCATGGGTCTTGATGAATTCGAAATCACCAACTTCGCCGCCTGCAATAAGCCGCAGGATTTCCCGAATGTTGTCAGCCCCGTGCCGTTCCAGTCCCGGCAGGATGCCGGGATTGCCCGAGGAGGAGAACGCCGGAACCTCGGCCAGCACGGCCTGGCGGAGTGCGGTTTCCGCCTGATGGATGCTGTTTTCGAGGGGCAACCCGGCATTGGGGGACACGCCAGCGTCAGCCAGTTGTTTCAGGATAGCTCGAAGCGAGATGCTGCTTGGCGCCATGATTTCCCAGAATATGAACAATTCACAATAGATGGGCAGTTATTACCATAATTGTCGCCATTTAAAATGGTTATTCATGGTGATATTTAACATGGGCGGTTTCTCAAACAACATAATCTAGAGGAGTTAGACAATGGCGAAATACCTGTTTGTTTATCATGGCGGCGGTGCCCCCAATCCGGCGGATCACAAGAAGATCATGGATGCCTGGGGGGCCTGGTTTGGATCTATGGGTGCGGCGGTCATTGACGGCGGCAATCCGGTCGGGAAGTCCAGCACTGTCAAGTCAGATGGTTCGCTGGCCAGTGGCGGCGGCGCCAACCCGGCCAGCGGCTACAGCCTCATTGAAGCTTCAAGCCTTGAGGATGCCCACAAGAAAGCCAAGGGCTGCCCCATCCTGCAGGCAGGCGGCTCGATAGAAATTGCCCAGGCCATGGACATGTAGCTTCCGTGGACGATTGTCATTCAAAGCCTGCTTGTCATCGTTTCGAGAGCGCGGGCCTGATCAAGCGTTGGCGGTAAACGGTGGTTTATCGCCAACATTGCGAAGCCGTGAACCAGTGACCAGGTGCTGACGGCCCTGAGCTGTGCTTCATCAGGCCCATACGCCGCGGTGACAGCCGACGTCAGCTGGTTCCATGCGGCCGACATGGCGTGTTGCAGGTGCTCGGATTTGGGTGGCGTTTCGGCGCCAAACATCAGCTTGTAAACGGCGGGGTGCGCCTTGGCGAATGTGACGTAGCTGCGGCCCATGGCTTGCAGTTTGGCGGCGGCTGCTTCCTCCTTCGCTGCTCCGTCGTCCAGCGCCTGGTGGAAATCCTCGTAACCGGTTGCGGCAATTTCGGCCAGCAGGTCGGCTGCTGTTGGAAAATGGTGCTGTGGCGCGGCATGGGAAACGCCAGCCTTTCTGGCGCAGGCTCGCAACGTGAGAGCTGCTGCGCCATCTTTTTCGAGGATTTCGCGCCCGGCCTTGATCAGCGCCCCACGCAGGTCGCCGTGGTGATAGTTTTTCGGCGGTTTCTTTTTCATGATAAATCCTGATCCGCCATCTTGACACTGTCAATATTTCTGTATATCCAAATCTTGGCACTGTCAAGTTAAGGAAACGTTCATGACTGCGACTGGTTTGTTTTCGGCCTTCAATATGCTGGCGCTTGCGGGTTGGATTATATTGGGCGCGGGCATTGCGCTGAAGCGCTGCTGGCTCCGCGATGCGTTGGCTGGAACCTATATTCCTGTTTTTATGTCAGCGTCTTACGCCATTCTCATCATGTTCTTCTTCAACGATGCTGAGGGCGGCTTTGACACGCTCGAAAACGTGCAGAAACTCTTCACTTCGCCTTGGGCTGCGCTTGCGGGATGGATCCACTATTTGGCGTTTGACCTCTTCATGGGTTCGCGCATTGCCCGGGGCATGGAAGAGCAGGGGCTGCCGCGCTGGCCGCTCATTATCATTCTGCCACTGACTTTTCTGTTTGGCCCCATCGGCTATCTGGTATTTGAGATTGTCAAGGCAACCTCGCAACGCCTCAAGCTGCGCTCATGATGGCCGCATCGCCCGCGCTTTTCCGCTTTGCCGCAACCTTCATGGCGCTGTTTGCAGCAACCTATTTCCTCATCTTGACGGATGCCACCATGCTTTACGGTGTCAGCGTGTGGGAGAAGCCGGCCAAATTCTTCCTCTCGCTTGGCATTCACATGGCGACACTGGCGTGGGGCATTTCATTGCTGCGTCCGGAGGAACGGCGCTCGCGGGCAATCCGCATTGCAGCCACGGCCTTTCTGGCCGCCGCCCTGTTTGAAATGGCTTACATGGTCTTCCAGTCATCGCGCGGCGAGGCCTCCCACTTCAATCTGAGCACGCCGTTTAACGCGGTGATGTACAGTCTCATGGGGCTGGGTTCATTGGTCCTCACTGGCGTCACGGGTTACCTGGGCTGGCGCATCCTTCGCGGCGGAACCCTGGTCATGCATTTCGCCGCAGGCTGGGCCTTCGTGGTTTCGGCGATCGCCACAACCCTGGTTGCAGGCTATCTAGCGCAAGGCTCAGGCCACTGGATCGGAGGTGACCAGACGGATGCCACAGGCCTTGCCTTTTTCCATTGGTCAAGAACCGGAGGCGATCTTCGCGTGGCGCATTTTGCCGCACTCCACATCATGCAGGCCGTGCCGCTCATCGCCTGGTTCTGGCCGGATAAACGGCTCGCCATGGGTTCACTGGCAGTGGGCGTTGCAACTGTGGCCGCCCTCGCAATGCAGGCGCTTCTGGGCATCCCGCTCTTCCGCGTTTGAGCTTGCCACATGAACAGCAAATGAACTGGCTGCTCAGCCCGTGTACAGTTCCATGGCCCTAGGCTGGTTCCCAAGTTCAAAGGAATCGCCACATGAGCCGCCCAGACAAAAGCCACCGTTTTCTCCTCGCCGCCATGAGCCTCGTCATAGCCATCGGCCTGGGTGCGGCGAGAACGGAAAAGCTCTGGGCGGAAGTGCTGGGGGGACTGGATTTATCAGCGCCTCACCTTTCCGTGGCCCATGAAAACCCCGCGCCCTTCGACCCGAAGCGGGTTCCCCAGTCCGGCGGCATGGCCAGCAGGCTGTTGTCAGGGATCATCGTGAAACACACCTAAACGGCCTTGGGTTTCCAGAAGACTGGAAGCAGCAGCATGGCGGCTGACAGCAACAGCAAAACCAGCGAAATGGGATGGGTTGCAAATACGCTCCAGTCGCCTTGCGAAATGGACAATGCGCGCCGCATGTTTTCTTCGGCCAGCGGGCCAAGGATCAGCCCGATGATGCAGGGCGCCGTTGGAAAGCCAAATCTGCGCATGAGATAGCCAATCACGCCCATGATAAGCAGCAGCGCCAGGTCGAACGTCGAACGGTTCAGGCTGTAAACCCCAAGGGAGGAGAATACCAGAATGCCGCCATAGAGCAGGGGGGCAGGGATCGACAACAACCGCACCCACAGGCCAACGAGCGGCAAGTTGAGAATGAGCAGCATCACGTTGCCGATGTAGAGGCTGGCAATGAGAGTCCACACCAATGGCCCGCTGGTGCTGAACAGAAGCGGCCCTGGCTGCAATCCATACTGCTGGAACGCCACCAGCAGGATTGCCGCCGTCGCCGACGTGGGCAGGCCCAGCGTGAGCAGGGGAACCAGAACACCGGCAACCGCAGCATTGTTTGCAGCCTCCGGCCCCGCCACACCTTCAATGGCTCCATGGCCAAATTCTTCTGGGTGCCTGGTGAGTTTCCTTTCCATGAAGTAGGACAGGAAAGTTGGGATTTCCGTGCCGCCGGCAGGCAGCGCACCGAATGGAAAGCCCAAGGCCGTGCCGCGCAGCCATGGCTTCCAGGAACGCCTCCAGTCCTCCTTCGTCATCCACAGGGAGCCGCGCACCGTTTCGATCGTCGCGTTGCGAAGATACGGCTGTGAAGCCACATGCAGCGCCTCGCCAATGGCAAACAGCCCAACCGCCACCACGACCACATCAATCTGGTCGAGCAATTGCGGAAAGCCGAACGTCAGCCGCGCCTGGCCCGTAAGCTCGTCGATGCCGACAAGCCCAAAGGCAATGCCAAGCACAAGGCTGGCAACGCCGCGCAACACCGATTGGCCCAGCATGGCGGAAACCGTGGTGAAAGCCAAAATCATCAGCGCGAAATACTCAGCCGGGCCAAACTTGATCGCTAGCTTCACGATGACGGGTGCCAGAAAGCTCAGAAGCACCGTGCCGATGGTGCCGGCCACGAATGAGCCGATGGCAGCCGTTGAAAGTGCGGCAGCACCCCGCCCCTGGCGCGCCATGATGTTTCCCTCAACGGCGGTGACGATGGAACCGGTTTCGCCCGGCGTGTTGAGCAGGATCGATGTGGTCGATGAGCCGTACATGGCCCCGTAGTAAAGCCCCGCAAACATGATGAAGGCGGCGGCGGGATCAAGATAGGCGGTGAGCGGCAGCAGCAACGCAATGGTGAGCGCCGGACCAATACCGGGCAACACGCCGATGGCCGTGCCGAGCGTGACACCAATCAGCGACCAGCCCAGATTTTTGAGTGTGAGTGCGGCGGCAAAGCCATCCAGCAGCTGCGCAAAGGCGCTCATGTGAACCAGTTCCCTGCCGGAAGATTAAGCCCAAGGCCAAAACGGAAAACCACATAGGCAAGAACCGCAAGTGTTATGGCGGCAATGCCATCGCGCAAATACTTCGCGCTGCCAAAGCCATAGGCCGTCAGGAAAAACAGCAGCGAGGCCGTGATAATGAACCCCACGCGCTCAAACAGGATGACTTGCAAAAACAATCCGCCGACAATTGCGATAGGCCCGGAAAGCTCTGCTGTTTCAGCATCAGGATTAACGCTGGCCTGTGCGCCCCACGCCAGCAGTCCGCCGCACAAAATCATGAGCGCCGCCACCAGCCAGGGAAACGCCGCCGGGCCGACATTGGCATAGGCTGGGCCCGCCTTCATGGTGAACGCCTGAAAGGCAATGACCAGTCCCAGAAAAATAATCCCGAACCCCAGAAGGAGTTCGGGAAGATTGCGTATTCTTGAAATCACTTCACCAGGCCAAGTGTCTTGAGAACACCTGAAACACGCGTGTCTTCCGCTGCCAGGAAGGCGGAGAATTCATCGCCCGACTGGTAGAGGTCAATCCACTTCTTGTCGGCCAGAACCTTCTTCCAGCCGTCGCTGGCATGCATCGCGTCAACCGCGTCCACCAGGGTTTTTTTCTGTTCATCGGAAATGCCGGGAGCGCCTACGATTGCCCGCCAATTGGCAAGCTCAACATCCACGCCCTGTTCCTTCATGGTGGCGATGTCGATGCCCTCAACCTTTGCGGGCGATGAGATGGCAAGCGCGCGGAGTTCGCCGGACTGGATTTGGCCAGCCCATTCGCCATAGCCGGAAATGCCGGCGGTCACATGGCCGCCCATGATGGCTGCAAGCGCTTCACCGCCGCCCGAGAAGGGCACATAGTTCAGCTTCGTGGCATCAGCGCCTGCAGCCTGCAGCAGCAGGCCGGCGAGAATATGATCCGTGCCGCCAGCCGAACCGCCGCCAATGGCGGCAGAGCCTGGATCCGCCTTCACCTTGGCCACCAGGTCAGCCAGTGTTTTGAGTTCTGAGGCCGCAGGCACCACAATCACTTCGTATTCACCCGTCAGCCGCGCAATCGGCGTCGTGTCCTTCAATGAAACGGGAGAGGCATTGGTGAGAACAGCGCCCACCATGACAAGCCCATTCACCAAAAGCGCATTGCCATCGCCCTTGTTCTTGTCGGCAAACTGGGCAAGACCCACGATGCCGCCGGCGCCGGGCACGTTTTCAACGGTCACCGCCGCAGCCATGCCGCCGGACTGCATGACTTCCTGCATCGCCCGCGCCGTCTGGTCCCAGCCGCCGCCAGGCTTGGCCGGGGCGATAAGGGTGAGATTGTCCATGCCCGCGATCGCGGCTGTGGACATGAATGTGGCGGTCAAGGCGACAGCCAGCATGGATTTAAAAATGTTGCGCTTGTTCATGGATCCTCCCAAATCAGTTTTTGTTGTGTCGTTCGCTCATACTTTTGCGCGTTCGTTTCTCCAGTGCAAGGAAATATGTTCAGCCGCGCCACGCGCTCTGCCATATTGGCTGAAACGATTCGGGAACAATGTGAATGGCCAAGGCCAAGAATACCAACGATCTCTTTTCAGCCAAATCGAAAGGCGAAGAACAATACACCGCCGCCGACATTGAGGTGCTGGAAGGCCTTGAGCCCGTGCGCCGCCGTCCCGGCATGTATATCGGCGGCACCGACGAGAAAGCGCTGCATCATCTCTTCGCCGAAGTCATGGACAACGCCATGGACGAGGCGGTTGCGGGCCATGCCTCTTGGATTGAGGTGAACTACGGCGCCGATGGCTATCTCTCGGTCACTGACAATGGCCGCGGCATTCCCGTTGACCCGCACCCCAAGTTCAAAAGCAAATCGGCGCTTGAAGTGATCATGACCACGCTCCATGCGGGCGGCAAGTTTGACTCGAAGGTTTACGAAACCTCCGGCGGCCTGCATGGCGTT
>JANMHO010000046.1:0-8412 GCA_031375195.1 Rhodobiaceae bacterium | reverse complement strand
GTCATCAGCAATCACCGTCATTTCTGATGTGAGGGTGTAGCTCTTGCCATCAAGGGCCAGAATTTCCTCGCCATCACGCGCCATGCGGGCGCAGATGTTGCCCTTGACCTTGTCGGCATCAAACACATGCAGCGGCCTGCCATAGGCGAAGGTGATGTAGTTGGTGATGTCAACCAGCGTTGAAATCGGGCGCAGTCCAATGGCCTTGAGCTGCCGTTGCAACCAATCGGGCGAGGGTCCGTTTTTCACGCCCCTGAAATAGCGCCCCACAAACAGTGGGCAGGCTTTGGTGTCGCCCTCAAATTTCAGTGAAACCTTGATGGGTGAGTCAAATGTTCCGGCAACCGGCTCGGCATTCAAGGGCTTGAGCTTGCCCAGGCCTTTCGCGGCGAGATCGCGCGCGATGCCATAAATCCCCAGCGCGTCTGGCCGGTTCGGCGTCACCTTCACATGGATCATCGGGTCATCAAGGCCCAAGGCTTTCACCGCAGGTGTGCCCACCGGCCAATCGCCTGCCACATCAATGATGCCGTCATGCTCTTCCGACAGCAGCAACTCGCGCTCAGAGCACATCATGCCCTGGCTTTCCTCACCCCGGATTTTGCCAAGCTCCAGCGTCTCGCCACTTGACGGGATCACCGCCCCCGGCAACGCGATAATGGCCTTCATGCCGGTCCGCGCGTTGGGCGCCCCGCAAACCACCTGATAGACGCCCGTATCCGTCTCGACCTTGCACAGCCGCAGCTTGTCCGCATTGGGATGCTTCACCGCTTCGATGACATAGGCCACCTTGAACGGCGCCAGCAGCTTGGTCTTGTCCTCGACCTGCTCAACCTCAAGCCCAACGCCAACAAGCCCGTCCACGATCTGCTCAAGCGTCGCCGTCGTGTCGAGATAATCCTTGAGCCAGGAAAGGGTGAACTTCATGACTGAACCACATTCTTTGTCTTAGGCGGCATTGGAATACCGTCGCCGCCGCGGGCGTGTTTCGCAACCGCTGCTTCCAGTTCGTAATAGTCGCCCTGATCAGGTGCAAAAATATGCGCAAGCGTGTGAAGGCCCGTTGCGCCATCCAGCGAGCCAGCACTGATGGAGGTCTTGTCATCGCCATCACTGACGAAAAACAGGGGGCTACCGCATTTCCTGCAGAATCCGCGACGGTTTCCGGAGCTGGATTCAAACCATTCCAGACTGTCAGATTTTGTGACTTTCAGCTCATCATTCCATGCCGCCGTAAAGGCCAGATAGTGCCCGGTCCACTTCCGGCACATGGAGCAATGGCAACCCACCACCTGCTTCAATTCACCAGCAATTTCGTATTGAACCGCACCGCATAAACAGGATCCAGTTTTCATGACAACCCTCCCGGTAGGGTCGGTACATTCAACGCTTTGAATCCGTAATGCCTCAACCAGCGCAGGTCAGCCTCGAAGAAAGCGCGCAAATCCGGAATACCGTATTTCAGCATGGCGATGCGGTCGAGGCCCATGCCGAAGGCATAGCCCTGGTATTTATCCGGATCGAGGCCGCCGGCCTTGATCACATTGGGATGCACCATGCCGCTGCCGAGAATCTCCAGCCACGACGTGCCCTGGCCGATTTTCACCTGGCCGCCTTCCCAGGAACAGTTGATGTCCACTTCCATGGACGGCTCCGTGAACGGGAAATGCGAAGCGCGGAACCGCATCTTCACATCGTCGACTTCAAAGAAGCTTTTGCAGAACTCGGCGAGGATCCATTTGAGATGCCCCATATGGGTCGTCTCGTCGATCACCAGGCCTTCGATCTGGTTGAACATCGGCGTGTGCGTCATGTCACTGTCGCAGCGGAAGGTGCGGCCGGGTGCTATGATGCGGATCGGCGGCTTTGACGAAAGCATGGTGCGGATTTGCACCGGGCTTGTATGTGTGCGCAAAACCATGCGGCTGCCATCGGGCTTCTCATTGAAATAAAACGTGTCATGTTCCTGCCGCGCCGGATGCTCGGGAGGAATGTTGAGCGCCGTGAAATTGTGGAAATCATCCTCGATATGCGGGCCTTCGGCCACCGCAAAGCCGAGATCGCCGAAAATCTGCACCACCTCTTCCCACACCTGGCTGACCGGGTGAACTGTGCCGCGGGGCTCAGCGCGTGCGGGCAGCGTCACATCAATTTTTTCCGAAGCCAACCGCTGCTCAAGCTGGGCTTCCTGCAGAACTGCCTTGCGTTCCGCAATCGCGTCCGTAACCTTGTCCTTCAAAACATTGAGCGCTGCCCCAGCAACTTTCCGCTCATCCGGCGGCATCGCCCCCAACAATTTCATCTGCTCGGAAATGGAACCCTTCTTGCCGAGGGTGGCAACACGGATGGCTTCAAGCGCCGCCTCCTCAGAAGCTGCCGCCACCTGTTGCAATATGTCTTTTTCGAGCGTCATGAAAAGGCATCCTTGAAACGAATTGGCCGGACCCCATAGTGCGTACACACTTAACGGCCCGGCCAAGGAATTCTAGAAAATGTGAGCGTCTACTTATTGAGCAGCCTTGGCCTTCTCAACCAGCGCGGCAAAGCCTTGGGGATCATGGATCGCGAGATCCGAGAGAACCTTGCGGTCCACTTCGATGCCAGCTTTGCTGAGCCCGAATATAAATCGGCCATAGGTCAGGCCCAATTCGCGGGTTGCGGCATTGATGCGCTGGATCCACAAGGCGCGGAAGTTGCGCTTCTTGGTGCGGCGGTCGCGGTAGGCGTATTGGCCAGCCTTTTCGACCGCCTGCACGGCGACGCGGAAAACATTTTTCCGGCGGCTGAAATAGCCCTTCGCCTGGGACATGACCTTCTTGTGGGATTTGCGGGCAACTGTGCCGCCTTTTGAACGTGGCATATCAGCTCTCCCTTAGCGCGCGTAAGGCATGTGGATTCTGACGAGCCCGGCATCACCGGGTGACAAAATCATGGTGCCGCGCTGGTTGCGGAGCTGCTTGTTCGTGCGCTTGATCATGCCATGCTGCTTTCCAGCTCCGGCGGCGCGAATTTTGCCGGAAGCGGTCATTTTGAAGCGCTTTTTGGCCGAGGATTTCGTTTTCATCTTGGGCATTTGGCTTAGGTCCTTTCAAAGCAACAGGAAGCCGCCATGGCATGCCCTTTACAGGCCAGGCGGCTTAATGAAGGGGTGTAAAGCAGATATTCGCGGGCGATGCAATATGTTAGGGCGCAAACCCCAGTTTTACCTGTAATCCGCCCAGTTCCGAGCGGCCGTAGCTCAGCTTCAGCTCATATAGATCCGCAATATCCTCGACAATTGCAAGGCCCAGTCCAAAGCCCTTCTTGGCCTCGTCGAGCCTCCGTCCACGCTGCCGAATGATTTCGATTTCCTCGTCGGGAACACCCGCTCCATCATCTTCGACCATGATGCAATTATCAACATAGCTGACCTGGATCATCGACTTGGCATATTTCCTCGCGTTATCCATGACGTTGCCGAGGAGCTCCAGCAAGTCGTTGCGCTCAACCGGGACTGTTGCCCTCTTAGGCACCAGATTAAGCCATTTGATGGCATCACCTTTTGGCAAGCGTTTCAGCGTGGAGAACACCGCGTCAACAGTTGCGGCCAGTGGTGTCAAATCATGGCCGCGCCCGGTGGAGAGCCGCGCCCGGACGAGGCCACGTTCCACATGGCGGCGCATGTTTTCGGCTTGCTCTTCGATTTCGGCGCCAAGTTTGGATAGCTGCCGCTTATCAAGCTCGCGCGCGACTGCAGACAGGATTGTAAGCGGTGTCATCAGGCCATGGGCCAGGTCGCCGGCGCGCTGGCGGGCCCGCTCCAGGGATTTGTCGCGGATGTCCAGCACGTCGTTCAACTCTGAAACCAGGGGCTCGACTTCCGTTGGAAACTCGCCCTCTAGCCGCTTCAGGTTATGGTTGCGCAGCAATGAAATCTGTTTTTGCAAGGCCTGCAGGGGCCGGAGGCCAATTGTGACTTGCAGCCAGGCCGCCATGGTAAGCGCCGCGCCAATGAGGGAAAGATAGAGAATGAGCTGATCGCGAAACTGTTTGAGGGGTGAATCGATCTCCGTGCTGTTGGTTCCGACAAACAGATGCAGCGAAACGTCTCCGTCCTTGCCCCTGATCGCAATTGTGCGTTCGACATAAACAAGCTGCTCGCCCTCCGGCCCCCGATTTGCCGCCGTGTTGGCCGCATCCGTATCCCATAGCGAGCGCGAACGCAGGAGTTCCGTGGGGTTTGCCCCATCGACCTGGTCAATGCGCCAGTACTTGCCGCTGTAGGGCGTTTTGTAGCGTGGGTCAGCCAGGGCGCGGATGACTTTCAAATCGCCGTTCGCGCCAATTTCAATCGCGCCAACCAGTTGCAAGAGGTCATTGTTCAGTTCCTGCACAACCCGGTTGCGGACCTGCTGCTCAAACAAGGCCGCGAGCGCAAGGCCGGCAAGAAACAGAGCCAGGGAAATTGCGATGGCTGCGGATACCAGCAATCTGAGCCGCAGCGACCCAACGCTCATGCGCCCTCGGCGGCGACAACATAGCCAAAGCCGCGCCGTGTTTCGATGACGCCAGCCTTGATCTTTCGGCGCAGGCGGCCAACCAGGGCCTCGATGGCATTGGAATCCCGTTCGCTGTCGTGGGAATACAGCGCCTCACTCAATTCCGCTTGTGAAACGATGCGGCCGCGGTTGTGAAAAAGGTAACTGATCAGGCGGTATTCAAGCGGCGTCAGGTTCACCGGAATGCTGTTGACAGTCACCTGTTGGGTTCTGGGATCAACAGTGACCGAATCTATTGTGATGATGGGTTGCACCTGCCCGCTGGAGCGCCGCAAAAGGGCACGAAGACGCGCAATGAGCTCTTCCATGCGAAAGGGCTTTGGCAAATAGTCATCAGCGCCCGCATCTATGCCATCAACACGCTCGGCCCAGGTGCCCCGCGCTGTCAGTATGATAACGGGCGTAGCCAGGCCCTCCTGCCGCCAGCGCTTGAGAATGGTGAGACCGTCAAGTTTCGGCAGTCCGAGATCGAGGATTATTGCGGAGTAGTTTCCCGTGCTGCCGCGAAACCAGGCCTCCTCGCCATCACTGACAACCTCGGCGACATAGCCACTGCCATTTACGGCGTCCCGGATGTCCGTAGCGATGCGCTGTTCGTCTTCAACAATCAGGACACGCATCAACTGCCTGGGCTGAAAGATATCGCAAGGCTCAGGGCGTTGACTCGAAGATCCAGGATCTTGCTGGATTTGTCGAGCAGTCTAATGCCGTAAGTGAGACTTGTTCCAGACCCGGAGAGAGAGACATGCACTATCTCTCCGTCGTAGCTCTTCCTCACGATGTCCAAAACTTCCCGCAGTGGAGCCGCGTTGCCGCTCCTGACCTCATTGATTGCAGTGTTCTCCGGGGTGCTGGTGCGGTTGCCGACGCTTGCACGGCTAACCACGCCATTGCTGCTGCTCAGCGAATCCGAGTCTTCATCGCGATCATCATCGTCGTTGTCAAAGTGATGACCGTCGCCATCATCATCGCGGCCACCGCCATCATCACGGCCATCGCCACCATGATCATCACGATCACCGACTTCACTTCCACCACTGCTATTTTCGCCATCCCCATCCTTGGCAAAGGCAGCACCGGACTGCAGGGCCAAAACGCCCATCAACACAAGCCAAAAGAGATTGCGCCTCAAATTCATCAGGTAAAACTCAAAACCCAAACAAGTTTTTGAAATTATTATTGTTCCACAAATATAGCTTTAATTCTAAGCAAAATAAAGCTGACAGACTCGTGAATGGGTCTATCAGCCAACTGTCAGTTAGATCATTTTGGCGCGATAATCATGACGATCTGACGACCCTCAAAGCGGGCGTCAGACTCAACTTTTGCGATCTCGGCCGTGTCCGCTTTCACCCGGTTCAGCAGCCTGTGGCCAAGCTCCTGGTGGGCCATTTCGCGGCCCCGGAAACGCAGTGTGACCTTCACCTTGTCGCCCTCTTCAAAGAAGCGCTTGATGGCCCGCATCTTCACGTCATAATCATGATCATCGATCATGGGACGCATTTTTATCTCTTTGATTTCAATGATCTTTTGCTTCTTGCGGGCCTCGGCTGCCTTCTTCTGTTCCTGGAATTTGAACTTGCCATAGTCAAGGATTTTGGCGACCGGCGGAACCGCATCAGGTGAAATTTCAACCAGATCGAGGTTGGCTTCTTCGGCCATGGCCAGTGCCTGGCGGGTGGGAACAACACCGACATTCTGCCCATCGGCGCCGATCAAACGCACTTCACGCGCATCTATCCGGTGGTTTATTTTGTTGCCTTCTTCCTTCTGCGGGGGGGCGGCACCGCGCGTGATCGTTGGCCTCCTTGGGGGTATGCTCAAGTGTAATATTTCTCCATTTTGTTGCAGTTTTGCATCACTTCGAACTTGCTCTCTATCGAATCCAAAACCGGCTGTTTACAAGCACAGCTATAGACCTTGAAGCAGGGCTGCCGTCAAGGCGTATTGGCGATGGGGTGAATTGGATGTCAATTGTTGATTTTGAGCAAAGCCCGGATGGCGTCAGGCTTGCCTGTCAACACGACGGTCCCGCCGATGACATGGGCCGGTGCGGTTTTTTCTGGCTTGGCGGTTTCCGGTCCGACATGGAAGGCACCAAGGCCGAGGCCCTTGCAAGCCTGGCCCGTGATGTGCGCAGGCCCAGTTTGCGCTTTGATTATTCGGGCCATGGAAAATCCGGCGGCGCTTTTGAGGACGGCACGATCTCGACATGGCTGGCAGAAGCCCGCCACTTGTTAACCAAGAAAACAAATTCCAGGCGCGTCATCGTGGGCTCCAGCATGGGTGGCTGGCTGGCGCTGCTTCTCGTCCGCACTTTGATGCTGGCAGATGTCACAGCCGCCAGGCGCATCGCGGGTATCGTGCTCATCGCCCCAGCCGTTGATATGACGAGCGATCTCATGTGGGATGAATTTTCACCTGCGGTCCGGACACAGGTGGAGCGCGATGGTGTTTACATGCAACCCTCCGATTATGGCGAACCCTGTCCCATCACGCTGAAACTGCTGCGCGATGGCGCCAACCACTTGCTGCTCAAGAAAGGGCTTGAACTCAAGTGCCCAGTGCGCATTTTGCAGGGAAGCGCCGACAGGGATGTGCCGCCATCCCACGCATTGAAAGTGTTTGGCGCGCTGTCTGGCCCCGATACGACGCTGACCTTGATCAAGGGTGGCGATCACCGGCTTTCGACACCGGGCCAATTGCGCCTGATCCGTGAAACGGCGCTCAGGCTTGCCGAAAGGGCCGACGGCATTACGCCGTGAGTGTGGGCAGCAAGGCGGCCAGCCCTTCACGGTAGGTTGGATACAGGAACTTGTATCCCAACTCGGTTTTCACCCGTGCATTGGAAACCTTTTTTGAATCCGCATAGAAACTCCGGGCCATGGGCGACAGCTTGGCCTCGTCAAATGGAATTTCAGGTGGCAACGGCAAATTCAAAAGCCTGGCCGCATAAGCCACCACATCCTGCGGCGGGCAGGGCTCATCATCACAGGCATTATAGGCCCGGCCGGGATTTGGTTTGGCGATGGATGCCTGCAGCACACCGGCAATATCGTCCACATGAATGCGGCTGAAGATCTGCCCCGCCTTGATGATGCGTTTGGCGCCACCATCCCTGACACTCAAAAGCTGGTTGCGCCCCGGTCCATAAATGCCTGCGAGGCGAAAAAGATGCGCGGGCTGCGCTTGCAGCCAGGCCCGCTCGGCATGAAGTCTTTTTTCACCACGCGGCGTGTTGGGTTTAAGCGGGCTATCCTCGTCAACCCACTTGCCTTGCGCATCGCCATAAACACCCGTGGTCGAAAGATAGCCCACCCAGGTGAATTGGCGCGATCGCAATTGGTCGCCACAAACCCGCAAAACCGGATCACCATTTTCATCCGGCGGCGCTGAGATGAGAACATGGGTTGTGTCAGGCGCGATCTTGAAATTTTGATCGAACAGAAAACCCGACGCGCCATGGGCATTGATCTTGGCCACACCTTCGGCGCTGCGGCTGGTCGCGGAAATTTTCCAGCCCGCAAGCCGGGCTGACAAGGCCCGCGCGGAATAACCGAAGCCAAAGCACAGGAGATGATTCACGGCAATGCCCATTCGGCCTTCACCGCCATGTCAGTTTCATCAACCAGATGTTTTGCACGCAAGGAATTGATTTGCTCCGCCTCAACAAGTTGTGCGAGCGCCCACACCGCCATGGCGCGCACCAGTGGTGACGGATCACCCAATAGTTTTTCAGCGCGCGGCGCCAAATCCAAATCACCACTGTTGCCAATCGCAATCAGCACATTGCGGACAAAACGGTCCCGCCCCACGCGTTTGACCGGTGAGCCGGAAAACAACGCCCTGAAGCCAGCGTCATCCAACACAGCCA
>JANMHO010000303.1:0-5201 GCA_031375195.1 Rhodobiaceae bacterium | reverse complement strand
GGCGATCAACAAGGATCGCATTGTTCGCCTGATCAATAATCGCGCCGCGCCGGCCAGCCAGGCTTTGCCGCCTGCGATGCCGGGATATAACCCGGAGAACAAGGGTTATGCCTACGATCCTGATGGAGCAAAAAAGCTTCTTGCAGAAGCAGGTGTTGGCGAAATAGCCACTGAGCTTTACACGATGAATGTTGATCCCAATCCACGCATTGCCCAAGCCATACAGCAGGATCTCGCGGCCGTCGGCATCAAGGCCGAGATCCGCTCATTGGCGCAGGCGGAGGTAATTGCGGCTGGTGGGACTGGCAAGGCGCCCATGATCTGGTCTGGAGGAATGGCCTGGATTGCAGACTTCCCGGATCCGGCGAATTTCTACTATGGCATTCTCGGTTGCGCCGGGGCCGTGGATGGCGGATGGAATTGGTCGCGCTACTGCAATAAGGAACTTGACGCACGCGCAGGCAACGCGGATGCCATGGTGAAGGACGATCAATCGGTCACCCGCATAACCGAATGGAAGGCGATCTTTGATGATGTTCTAAAGGACGCCCCTTGGGCGCCAATCTTCAATGAAAAGCGCTTCACCTACCATTCCGCCCGTCTGGGTGGCGATCCTTCCCTTTTCACGGATCCCATCCACATCCCAGTGAACTACGACTACATTTTCGCAACAGACGCGCAATAATATAGACATCAGGCGGCTTTCCCATCGTCGCGATGGGAAAGCCCCGAGAGTTTCCCATGCACAATCACACCATCCATCAGCATCAATGTCACTTCGGGTGGAACAAGGATAATCCGCCTGTTGCCAGAATTGCACCTGGTGAAACAGTGCAATTCAATCCAGTGGACTCCTCAGGTGGCCAACTGACGATCAAGTCGACCGTTGCCGACATTCCGGGCCTTGATTTCGGTAAAGTCAATCCGGTGGCAGGGCCGGTCTATGTCGAGGGCGCTGAACCCGGCGATGCCATTAAGGTTACGCTATTGCATTTCGCCCCATCAGGCTGGGGCTGGACGGCAAACATTCCGGGCTTCGGGCTGCTTGCAGACCAGTTCAAGGATCCAGCGCTTCATATCTGGAAATATGATGCGCAAACACTTGAACCGGCCATGTATGGGCCGGGTGGCCGGGTGCCCTTGAAGCCATTTTGCGGAACCATTGGTCTTGCTCCCGCCGAGGCCGGCTTGCATTCGATTGTTCCGCCACGGCGCATGGGCGGCAATATGGATATCCGCGACATGTCATCTGGCACCGAACTTTATCTTCCCGTTGAAGTGGCGGGTGGGTTGTTCAGTGTTGGCGACACCCATGCGACCCAAGGAGATGGAGAAGTATGCGGCACAGCCATTGAAAGTCCCTGTTCGCTTGCGGCCAAGTTTGAGTTGATCAAGAATGCCAATCTGGCTTTTCCGCGCTTCACAACTCCGGGCCCTGTTTCGCGCCACTTGGACCTGAAGGGTTACGAGGTTACGACCGGTATTGGCCCCGATCTTATGGCGGGTGCCAAAGCCGCCGTTTCCGGAATGATTGACCTGCTCTCTGCACGTTACAAAATGAATCCTGTTGATGCTTACATGCTGTGCAGCGTTTGCGGCGATCTTCGCATCAGTGAGATCGTTGACATGCCGAACTGGGTCGTATCCTTCTATTTCCCGCGTGTCGTTTTCGAATGACGGATGAGCCATTGCTCAGTGTCGAGGGGCTATCGGTAGGCTTCAATACAGAGCAGGGCAGGGTTCGCGTTGTCGACGACGTGAGTTTTAGCATTGGCAGTGGACAAACTCTCGGTTTGGTGGGCGAGTCTGGCTGCGGCAAGAGCGTTACAGCGCAAACCATCATGCGCCTTCTGCCAAGCCCGCCTTCCTTTGTTGAGTCAGGAAACATAGTGTTCGACGGGCAGGATTTGGCATCCCTTCCGGAAAACAGCATGCGCAAGGTGCGCGGTGACAAGATTGGCATGGTTTTTCAGGAACCCATGACGAGTCTCAACCCGACGCAACGAATTGGCCGGCAAATAGCAGAGTCAATATCCTTGCATCGCGGGCTGAATTACAACGAAGCACAGCCATTGGTGATAGAGGCACTCAAGAAAGTAGGCATAGGAAACGCCGAAAGGAGGCTTGACCAGTATCCGCACGAACTCTCGGGTGGCCTCCGGCAGCGCGTGATGATCGCCATGGCGATTGTGTGTGGACCAAAATTGTTGATTGCGGATGAGCCAACGACGGCGCTGGATGTGACGATCCAGGCGCAAATCATGGAACTTCTGCAGTTACTGCAAAAGGATCTCGGCTTATCCATCCTGCTCATTACGCATGATCTCGGCATTGTCGCCGAGATGTGCCGGAATATGATTGTGATGTATGCCGGCCGCATTGTGGAGAGCGGGCCGGCTGCGAAGATCTTCAGGCGCCCAAAGCATCCCTACACGGATGGACTGATACGTTCATCGCCGCGTCGCACCGAAAAAGGTGCTCATCTGTTTAGCATTCCTGGGTTGGTTCCATCGCCAGGCCGTCGCGGCAGAGGTTGCAGCTTCGCGGAGCGTTGCCCACGAGTTATGGACAAGTGCTGGGCTGAGGTTCCTTTCCTGGCGCCGGCCACCGGCCATGCATTCGCATGTTGGAACCCTATGCCATGACCACTCTTATCGAGACGCGCAATCTATCAAAATACTATCCATCCCGCGACGGAAAAACTGTAGTGCGCGCGGTGGATGGCGTGAGCCTTGCGTTAGGAACGGGACACACCTTGGGTATTGTCGGAGAGTCAGGCTGTGGCAAATCAACTTTGGCTCGCCTGATGCTCCGTCTCATAGAACCAACTTCTGGGGAAGTGCTGTTCAATGGCGAAAATTTGGTGAAGCTTGACAGCGCGGCGATGCGGCGGCGGCGGCGTGAAATCCAAATTGTTTTCCAGGATCCCTATGCGTCACTCGATCCTCGAATGAGTGTATCGGCCATTATATGTGAACCTCTCGAGATTCACGGGGTTGGAACGAGGGCTGAGCGCAATGCCAAAATGCTGGAATTGCTCGATCTTGTAGGACTTGATCGCAGCTCAGCTGCCAAATACCCTCACGAGTTTTCTGGCGGACAAAGGCAGCGAATTGGAATCGCTCGTGCCATCGCTCTGGAACCCAAACTTGTTGTTCTTGATGAGCCCGTTTCGGCACTTGATGTTTCCATTCAGTCCCAGATACTAAATCTGCTGATCGACCTCAAGACACGGTTGAACTTGTCCTATGTCTTCATTTCGCACGACCTCTCGGTGGTTGAGCATGTCAGTGACGAAGTGGCCGTCATGTATCTCGGCAGGATTGTTGAGTATGGAAAAGCCGAAAGTGTATTGAGCGCCCCTCTCCATCCTTATACTCAGGCACTGGTTTCGGCCATTCCAGAGATGGACCCCCAAAACAAAAAGCAGCGAATTGTGCTCACCGGTGATCCTCCTAATCCAGAAAACATTCCAGCGGGATGCCCGTTTCACCCGCGCTGCCAATATGCGATGGCCATTTGCAGTAAAACGCTGCCAGCACTGGATGCCCGCCAGGGCCGAAATGTTGCATGCCACTTACAATAGAGCTTGATCTTCATTTTTTACTATCGCGCCCACGGCCCCGCAGATTGTCGATCATCGATGAGAACCGAGTTTTTCAACAGTATCGGCCAGAAGCGGAAATCAATTGATCTTCCTCGAAAGTCATAGGCACGCTCTGACTATTCCAGCTTAAAAACACCAAATAGACGGTGGGAAGCAATTTAAATATCCCATAGGACTTTGGATGACCCAAACAGCCCAAAGTTAAGATGGTGACCAATTGACCAATGCGCGATCAAGTGCAGCCCTTACCCTCAGTCCGAGCTCGGTAATTTCAGCCTCGGTAATGATCAAGGGTGGAGCCATGACAAAGCAACCAGCTAGTGGTCGCACAATAACGCCTTCACTCAGGCCTGCTTCATAGACATCCTTTGTTACGCCGCCGACCTTGAGGCTCCCTGCGGCCCCAGCGCGGCCTTCGCCGGGGTAGGCAACTTCAACCGCGCCGGCCAGTCCCCACTTTCGGTTGCCGACGACCAGGGGATGGTCAAGGAGGCTGTCGAGCATGCGGTTCCAATGCGGCATCATGCGCCGAACGTGGCCCAGAATATCGCGCTCGTCAAAAATGTTGAGCACTTCAAGTGCCACCGCTGCTGAAACCACATGGGCATGATGGGTTGCGCCATGGGCGAACCAGCCCTTGGCTTCGTTGCCAATATCCAGGCGGCGGTTGAATTCCTCACCCATGATGATTCCGGCAATCGGCATGTAGGCACCGGAAATTCCCTTGGCGCAGGTCATGCAATCGGGCTCCAGGCCCATCGATTCCGTCGCCCACATGTGCCCGGAACGGCCAAAGCCCGTTACGACTTCGTCAATGAAAAGCTGGATGCCGAATTTCTTGAGCACCTTGGTTATTTTGGGGAAATAGCTTGCGGGGGGCGGGAACATGCCTGCCGATACGGAAACGGGCTCGGCGATCATGGCGCCGATCGTCTCCGGCCCGGCTTCGAGAATGGTCTGCTCCAATTCCGCCGCGAGCCGGTCAGTGAAACCTTCTTCGTCCTCACCCGGCAGTGCCGCATTTGGCCAACTCGGATGGCTGACCTGCAATGAGTAGCCCATGGGGATTCCAAAACTTTCGTGCAGCTCCTGCGAGCCTCCCAGGGCCGACGTGGCAATGGTCGAACCATGATAGCTCGCGCGCCGCGAAATCATTTTCCGGCGCAGCGGCTCGCCTGCAAAGCCATTGCCATACCACATGAACTTCATGAGATGGTCATTGGCCTCGGATCCGGTGGTGGAAAAATAGATGCGTGGATTCTTGACGGGTGAAAGGGCCGCGAGTCTTTCCGTCAATTCCATCACAGGTGGAACCGTGCGGTGAATCGCTGAAGAATACATGGGCAGGGTTTTCAGCTGCCGGGTCGCGGCATCGACTAGGCGTTCTTCGCTGAAACCCAGGGAAACGCAATAAAAGCAAGAGACGGATTCAATGTAATCCCTGCCGTTCTCATCATAAAGCACGCTGCCCGCCGTCAAAAACGGGATGTTGAAGCCGCTCCCAGGCAGTGTCAATAGATGGCTCCAGGATGCAATCAGCAGGGCCGCCCTGCGGCGGGTGTGGGTTGACTTCGAATGGCAGTGGAATAGGTTC
>JANMHO010000021.1:0-10257 GCA_031375195.1 Rhodobiaceae bacterium | reverse complement strand
CCGGAACAGCGGCCACGCCGTGCAAAGCCACAAACAGCAAAACGCCGAAACCGAGTAGAATCATCTCACAACCGGCAGGTTAAGCACGTAAGGGTGGAAGCCAAACAGGAATACGACGTAAAGCACCATGCCAACGATGACTGCAATCACATCTGAGCGCGGTTGCGGTTCATGGAGCGGCCACTTTCCGCGCGCCGTTGAAACAATGATGTCAAGCAACGCCAGCGCCAAAAAAGTGCCGAACATCAAGACCGCGTGGACCCGTCCGTTGGACAGCAGATGCCCGAATGACCACAATGCAATGCCAATGGAAAAGGGGTTGCGAAGCCAGCGCTTCAAATATCCCCGGCCATGGAAAGCGCCAATGCTGATGAATGCCAAAAGAACCAGCAGCATGGTGACGTGGCGCATGCCACCTGGCGGTTCATAAAGAAAGTTGCCGGCTTCCGGTCCGGCGCTGAGCTGCCGGTAGCCCATGATCATCACACCCAGGCCAACGAGCGCCGCCACCGAATACACGCCCTTATATGCCCCCTCGCCCATGCGCGCTTTCAGTTTATCGCGCGAGACCGGCAGCAACATCGAGTACAGGTGCAGCACCGTGAAAATTCCAAGGCCAACAATCAGATACGACATGAAAATACTCCTCCGAAAGACATTTGCCACATTCCGGCCATGCCGCCAACCATCTCCTAAATTATCGTCGCCGATTGGCTATACGCGGGCCAAAAGCCGTGATAACTAGGGCCTCAAATTCAGACTGATGGGGAGAATATTGCAATGAAACCAACACTTATACTCGTGGGCGCCGACAAGGGCGGCGTCGGCAAAACCACTGTTTCGCGCGCCCTGCTCGATTTTTTTGCGCGCAAGAACGTGCTCACGCGCGCTTTCGATACGGAAAACCCCCGCGGCACCCTGAAGCGCTTCTACCCCGCCAACACTGAAATCATCGATCTCGGCAATGTCGCCCACCAGATGAAACTTTTGGACACCATGGAAACGTCCAATGTGCCCGTTACAATTGTGGACTTCAAAGCCGGCAACATGTCCTACGCGCTTGATATGTTCGATCGCATCGGAGCCCTTGAAGCCGCCCGCAATGGCGCATTCAATCTTGGCCTGTTCCATGTCATTGGCCCATCGATTGCCTCCCTTGATGAGATCGGCGAAATCTCGCGCTATCTCAAAGGCATCAACTATGTGGTCACGCGCAACTTCATCAATGAGACAAACTTCTTTGAGTGGGACCAGGCAACCCAGCGCAAGTATTTCGCGCAAATTCCCAAGGCCCAGGAAATCGCCGTGCCCAAGCTCAATGAAATGGCCTACGAGCAGGTCGATCTCGCCGGCGTCACCTTCAAGGACTTCATCGACAATCGCGGCACTGATGGGGCGCCCGGTAAATACTCCTTCGTTCTCCGTGGCTATGTGAAGAAATGGTGTTCGGAGATCGACGAGCAGTTTGCCCATGTCAAGCTGGTGCAAGACCTTCTCACCGGCGGACGTGAACCACAAGTTGCTGTAGCTGCGCAGGCCTAAACCGGAACGGTTGGACATTGGCATCGAAGCCAACCATTTACATCGTCTGCTCCGACCGGCACCGCAACGGCAAAACCTTGCTGGCGCGCGTGCTGGTCGACTATCTCATGCTCAATGGCAAAGACCCCTTCATCATTGATGCGACGTTTCCGGAAGGGCCGCTCCGGGCCGCTTTCCCCGGCCGCACCGCGCTGGTGGATTTTTCGCAAATCCAGGGCCAGATGAAAGTGTTCGACACGATCCTCGGCTCATCCGGCCGGGACTATGTCATCGACCTGCCCGCCCCCCAAACCGAAAATTTTTTCAAGGCCTTCAGGGAACTGGGCTTTCAATCGGAGGCGCTCAAAACCGGCTTCCAAATCGTCGTTCTGTTCATCGTCGACAAGGAATACGCCTCGCTGAATGCAGCAGAAGATATCCGCACCCTTATCGCGCCCTCACTGCTCGTGAACGTGCGAAACCAGCATGTCGGAAGCATCCTCGACCAGCAAACCTACGGCCTCACCCTGGATATCCCGGTTCTTGACCGCGACATCGTTCCCCTGATCGAGGACAAACGCTTTTCGCTCCGCGCATTCGTCCTGGGAGACGTATCGGGCCTGCCCGAACGCCACCACACCAAACTCCGGATTTTCCTCCACGCGATGATAACATCCCTGCGGGAAATCGAACCGGCGGTCTCGCTGGCGAAGCTGAAAGGGTAATCTCCCGCTCCCGCCCGATCCGCACTTTTTCATCTGCATATACTTAGTTATTTACCCAAGTGTTGGCATGCGCTAGAATAGCGGAGTATCACATTGCAGGACATGGCGTGGATGCCAATGACAATCGCTGATGAACCGCCAAAATCCATAGACCGCGTTTTTCGCGCCCTGTCCGGTCCCACCCGGCGCCGCGTTTTAGTCGGATAAAGGCACTGCTTCTTTGATCTAGATCAAGGAAGGATGTCGGCCCCTTTGGCATAGAAAGCGTAAGTTGATCTGCTCTCTTGACGCAGATCAACACCAAGATGCTGAGGGGAACTGCGGAATGAATGGTGCAACGGTTGCAATCACGGTCGCTGTGGCGGCGTTTATAGCCCTGCTGGCTGCGGCCGTCGGGCAAGATGCGCCCTTCCGTGCTCATTTCTGGATCGTGTTTGTTGTGCTGACGATTGCTTCAATTGTCTTGCTGCGTCGTGTGGATTTTGCCGATGCAGGGCAGGCCGCTGTGCTCAAAGGTAAATCGTCTTACATGGATGGTGTTGTCCGTTACGGCGTGATCGCTACCTTGTTTTGGGGTGCTGCGGGAATGCTGGTTGGCGTGATCGTCGCCTCGCAACTGGCTTGGCCAGACCTTAACATCCAACCTTGGTTCAATTTTGGTCGCTTGCGCCCCCTCCACACATCGGCAGTGGTGTTTGCCTTTGGCGGCAATGCGTTGATGGCAACTTCGTTTTACGTGGTGCAACGCACGACGCGAGCGCGGCTGTGGGGTGGTGATCTCGCCTGGTTTGTCTTCTGGGGCTACCAGCTCTTTATCGTATTGGCCGCTACTGGATACCTCTTGGGCATCACCCAAAGCCGCGAATATGCTGAACCCGAATGGTATGTTGATATCTGGTTGACCATTGTTTGGATCGCCTATCTCGCGGTTTTTCTCGGCACGCTGGTGAAGCGCAAAGAGCCCCACATTTATGTGGCGAATTGGTTCTACCTCTCCTTTATCATCACCGTGGCGATGCTGCATCTCGTCAACAACTTGTCAATGCCAGTCTCGCTGCTTGGGTCGAAAAGCTATTCTGCTTTCTCAGGCGTTCAAGATGCGCTGACACAGTGGTGGTATGGCCACAACGCTGTGGGCTTTTTCCTCACCGCCGGCTTCCTCGGAATGATGTATTACTTCGTTCCAAAACAAGCCAATCGCCCGGTTTATTCTTACCGCCTGTCGATCATCCACTTCTGGGCCCTGATCTTCATGTATATTTGGGCTGGTCCACATCATTTGCACTACACAGCATTGCCTGATTGGGCGCAGACCCTTGGCATGGTGTTTTCCGTCATGTTGTGGATGCCCTCTTGGGGCGGTATGATCAACGGGTTGATGACGCTGTCAGGTGCTTGGGACAAGTTGCGCACGGATCCAATCCTTCGCATGCTGGTGATGTCTCTCGCCTTCTATGGCATGTCTACCTTTGAAGGACCGCTCATGGCGATAAAGGCCGTGAACTCCTTGAGTCACTATACAGACTGGACGGTTGGCCATGTGCACTCAGGTGCGCTCGGTTGGGTTGGTTTGGTGTCCTTTGGTGCAATTTACTTCCTCGTACCAAAACTGTGGGGTCGCACACAGCTTTATTCGCTGCGCCTGGTCAACTGGCACTTCTGGCTCGCGACACTTGGCATCGTTCTTTACGCATCAGTCATGTGGGTCTCCGGCATCATGCAGGGTTTGATGTGGCGCGAGTACGATGATCAAGGTTTCCTCGTTTACTCCTTCGTCGAATCCACTGCGGCCATGCACCCCTACTATATGATGCGCGCTTTGGGTGGGCTGCTCTACCTCAGTGGTCTGCTGTTAATGATCTTCAATGTGTGGAAGACCATTCGCGGTGATGTACGCGAGGAGGTCCCCATGGGATATGAACAATCTGCCGCCCCTGCCCTGAATACAGCCGAATAAGGAGCCGCAATTCCATGGCAAGCGATACAAGCAAAATCCTGGACTTCCACAGCAAAATTGAACGCAACGTGACGCTGATGCTGGTGCTGTCGCTGCTCGTGGTAACCATCGGCGGTATCATCGAAATCGCACCTTTGTTCTGGCTTGAGAACACGATCGAGAAGGTCAAAGGCATGCGGCCTTACTCGCCGCTCGAATTGGTGGGGCGTAACATCTATGTGCGTGAAGGTTGCTATGCCTGCCATTCGCAGATGATCCGCCCTTTTCGTGACGAGGTAGAGCGCTATGGCCATTACAGCCTCGCCGCCGAATCCATGTATGACCATCCATTCCAGTGGGGTTCCAAGCGTACTGGACCTGATCTTGCGCGTGTCGGTGGCCGTTACTCTAATGACTGGCACAATGAACACATGCGCAATCCGCGTGCTGTCGTGCCAGAGTCTATCATGCCGCCCTATGCCTTCCTTGCTGACAATGACCTCGACACAAAAACCATTGCAGCTCATCTGGTTGCGAACAGCCGGGTCGGCGTTCCTTATACGGATGCGATGATAGAGAATGCCGTTGCCGACATGGCGGCTCAGGCTGATCCTGATTTGGATGGAGCGGGCCTTGCTGAACGCTATCCCAAGGCCGTAATTGCCAACTTCGATGGCGATGCTGCACGCCTCACCGAGATGGACGCACTCGTTGCCTATCTGCAAATGCTCGGAACATTGGTCGATTTCTCGGCTTACGAACCTGAGAAGAACGAACGCTGAGGAACATGCCCATGAACTTCGATTATCACATCATGCGGGCATTTGCTGACAGTTGGGGGCTGCTGTTCATGTTTCTTGTATTCGTCTTCGTGATCGTGAGGGCTTTGCGCCCTTCAGCGCGCAAAACCCACGATGACGCCGCGAATATCCCCTTCAAGGAGTAAGTGCAATGTCCGGTGAATACGAAATTGATGACGCCTCCGGCGTTGATACAACGGGCCATGAGTGGGACGGGATTAAGGAACTCAACAATCCCCTGCCGCGCTGGTGGCTTTGGACACTTTACGCCACCATTGTTTGGTCAATTGGGTATGTGACCGTTTATCCCGCATGGCCCGGTCTTTCTTCGGCAACCAAGGGCTTGTGGGAATGGTCAAGCCGTGGCGACTTGCGCAATGAGTTGGTGGCACTTGATCAAGATCGTCAGGCGATGAATGGCAAAATTGCTGCAATGGATATCCACGCCATATTGAGTGACGAAGACGTTCGCGCCTTTGCCGTCTCTGCTGGCGCTTCCATTTTCAAAGTTAATTGCGTTCAGTGCCATGGCTCTGGCGCGCAAGGTGGGCCGGGCTATCCCAATCTCAATGACGACTCCTGGATTTGGGGCGGCAAACCAGAACAGGTGCAACAGACAATTGCCCATGGCATTCGCGCAACTGACGATACAGACACGCGCGACAGCCAAATGCCCGCATTTGGCAAAGATGCCCTCTTAACCGCTGAGCAAATCACCCAAGTTGCAAATCGTGTTTTGCAACTGGGCGGGCTTGATCATGATGCGACGGCAGCGAATGCGGGGGCAACGGTATTTACTGAAAATTGCGCCGCATGCCATGGTGAAAAGGGCGAAGGCAACCAGGACTTCGGAGCACCGCAGCTCAATGATGCGATTTGGTTTTATGGCAGCAAGCCGGAGCAGATTACAGCCCAGATCAAAGCCGCACGCCATGGCATGATGCCGTCTTGGCAGGCGCGGCTTGGTGAAAGCAAAGTCAAGCAGCTGACGGCCTATGTGCTGTCACTGGGTGGTGGTCAGTAGCAAAGTGGCAATAACAACCCTCATCGATCGCCAGAATGTCAAAGCCGTCAACACCGGCGCGAAGGCAAAGGGTGCACTTTACGCGGCGCGGCAAAAGATTTTCCCAAAACGGGCCGAAGGAGCATTCCGCCGCCTGAAGTGGATTATCATGGCGATCACCTTGGGGATCTATTACGTAACACCTTGGCTGCGTTGGGACCGTGGACCCTATGCACCTGATCAGGCAGTGCTTCTCGACATGGCGCATCGGCGCTTCTATTTTTTCTTCATCGAAATCTGGCCGCAAGAGTTCTACTTTGTGGCAGGCCTGTTGGTGATGGCGGGTGTTGGGTTATTTCTCGTCACGTCCGTGGTGGGCCGCGCTTGGTGTGGTTACACTTGCCCTCAAACCGTGTGGACCGATCTCTTTCTTTTCGTCGAAGGTTTTATCGAAGGTGATCGCAATGCCCGCATAAAACTCGACCATGGGCCATGGACGCTGCGCAAAGTCGGTTTGCGTTTGACCAAACACACGATCTGGATATTGATAGCCATTGCAACCGGTGGCGCCTGGATTTTCTATTTTGCCGATGCACCAACGCTCTTGAAGAGCCTCTTTACGCTTCAGGCGCCGATGATCGCCTATGGCACAGTCGCCGTGCTGACGGCAACGACCTATGTTTTCGGTGGCATCATGCGCGAACAAGTGTGCATTTACATGTGCCCCTGGCCGCGCATTCAGGCCGCCATGCTCGATGAAGATTCTCTGGTGGTAACTTACAACGATTGGCGCGGTGAGCCTCGCAGTCATGGCTCTAAGAAAGCCGCTGCTGCTGGACTCTCCGTTGGTGACTGTGTTGATTGCAACGCCTGCGTGGCTGTGTGCCCCACGGGGATAGACATTCGTGATGGTCAGCAAATGGAATGCATCACGTGCGCGCTCTGTATTGATGCCTGCGATTCCGTTATGGACAAGATAGGTAAACCCACCGGATTGATCTCATATTCCACACTGCGCGACTACAATCACAATTTGGCCGTTGCCAGCGCAACGCCAGGGACCATCGATCCCAATCGCGTACGCAATGCCAGCGGAGCTTTCGTGGCGGGAATCAGGCATTTTGATTGGCACATTTTTTTACGCCCGCGCACATTGATTTACATCGGGTTGTGGTCACTCATTGGCATCGCTTTGCTGTACCTGTTGCTCATCCGCGACCGCCTCGAAGTCAACGTTCAGCATGACCGGAACCCCGTGGCGATCAAGTTGTCTGATGGTTCAGTTCGCAACGGGTATACAATCAAGCTGCTGAACATGGTGCCGGAACCCCGCACAATATCATTGCGTATCGAGGGCTTGCCTGGATCCGAAATCACGATCGCTGGAATAGAGGATGCCAAGGGGCAAAGCGCTGAGATTCCCGTGGAACCAGATAAGCTCCGCGCATTGCATGTCTTTGTTACCGTGCCACCGCAGTTTTTGACCATCGGAAACACGCCGTTCCGCATTATTGCCAAGGATCAGCAATCCTTTGAGACTGACACTTACAAGGCAATCTTCGAAGTGCCGGAGAGCATGAAATGACCGGACAAACATCCCGCCCATTTACAGGCCGTCACATGCTGATGATCATGCTCGCGTTCTTCGGCACAGTTATCGCGGTAAATATGACCATGGTTTACTTTGCCGCCCAAAGCTGGACTGGCCTTGTGGTGAAGAACTCCTATGTTGCCAGTCAGGAGTTCAATGCAACAACAGCAAAGCTTGAACAGGCGGCAGCAGATGTCCATTCTGCGGTTTCATATGAGAATGGAAAACTTTCTCTTTCTCTTACAGACAACAAGGGAAAAGCTGTTAACGCCACAAACGTATCGCTCAAGCTCGGCCGTCCGTCGCATGAAGGCAAAGACCACGTCATCGCTCTGGCAGCCCTCGGAAACGGTATCTATTCTGCTGAGCATGTGTTGGCAAAAGGTCAGTGGTCAGGCGTTGCAACAGCTGACGTTTTAAGCCGCGCGCAATGGCAAAGACCGCTTCGGCTCCTTGTAAAGGATTGATGCCATGACATGCTGTGCAGGCCCCATCGTCGTTGACTATGCCATATCCCGTCAATCTTCAGATCGCATGGCGCTGCTTGAGGAATTGCGGGTCAATGCGCGGAAACTAGCGGACGGAAATGCAAGTATTTTACTCTCCACACCTGCCATTCATTGCGGAAATTGCATCGCAGCCATTGAACGCCAAGTTAAAAGGCTTCCAGGCGTGCAGGATGTTCGCGCCAATCTTTCTTTCAAACGTGTTTCTGTGACGTTTGATGGCTCGAACCGCTCGCTTCTCAGCATTGTTGAAAAATTGGAAGAACTTGGCTTTCCCTCTCAAGCCATTTCGGCGGAAACAGCGGGGAAATCTGATCCGGAAATGACGCTGCTGGTGCGGGCATTGGCGGTCTCTGGTTTTGCCGCAACGAACATCATGTTGCTTTCGGTTCCGGTGTGGAATGGTGCGGATGGAGCGACAAAAGGCCTTTTCCAATTCGTGTCCGCGCTCATCGCCATTCCCTGCGTTGCCTATGGTGGTTTACCTTTCTTCCGTTCGGCTTTCTCAGCCCTTCGTCACCGCCGCATGAACATGGATGTGCCAGTTTCGCTTGGTGTGATCCTCGCCACAGGCATGTCTATGTATGAAAGCTTTGTCGGCGGCGGTCACGCCTACTTCGATGCCGCAACGTCACTTCTGTTCTTCCTGCTCATTGGCCGAACACTTGATCACTTGATGCGCACCAAGGCGCGAGCAGCGGCAGATAGCCTTATCCGGATCGCGGCTAAAGGCGGCTTCGTTGTGAGCGACATGGGCGAACTCGCTTATATTGCTCTCGATGGCTTGAAGCCCGGCATGCGCATCCGGGTAGCAGCAGGCGAACGTTTCCCTGTCGATGGCAAGGTGCTGGAAGGTGTGAGCGATGTTGATCGTGCGCTGGTCACGGGTGAAAGTGATGCGCTGCGCGTCATGGCGGGTTCAGACATTGAAGCGGGCACACTCAATCTGACAGGCTCAATTGATATCGTTGCAAGTCGTGCGGCCAAGGATTCTTTCCTTGCCGAAGTGGCGCATATGATGACGGCGGCAGAAAAAGGACGCTCCGGCTATGTGCGCGTTGCCGACCGTATGGCGAAGATTTATGCGCCAGCTGTGCATATTCTTTCCTTTGCATCATTTGCAGGTTGGATGCTGTGGACCGCAGGTGATTGGCATCAGTCCCTCACTGTTGCCATCGCGGTCCTGATCATTACATGCCCCTGCGCGTTAGGCCTGGCTGTCCCGGTGGCGCATGTTGTAAGTGCCGGTCGTTTGTTCAACGCGGGCATTCTGATGAAGGATGGCTCAGCGTTGGAACGGCTCGCGGCGGTAACTGACGCTGTGTTTGATAAAACAGGCACGCTGACAACCGGCCAACCTGCCGTTCGGACGACGACTATTCCCGCTGGCCCGCTTGCTGCGCTCGCCAAAGGCATGGCGTTGCGCAGTGTGCATCCGGCCTCCCGTGCCTTGGCAAGCTATTTGCGGGAAATTCCTGACACGAACATATCTGATTTGCACGAAGTTCCAGGTTGCGGTGTCGAAGCCCGATATAGAAGCAAAACTGTTAGATTGGGCCGCAGCGAATGGGTGGACAATATTTCGAATAATGGGTCGGACGAGACTTCTACACAAGGTGTGGCTTTCGCTGTTGAAGGTGGTCCCCTTTATGTCACAGAGCTCAGTGAAACAATGCGTTCTGATGGGCGCTGGATGGTCGAAGCACTGATGGCGCGCAATATCTCGTGCGGCATTCTTTCTGGTGACAATGAAACTCCTGTCTCCCACATTGCCGCAGCACTCGGATTTGATGCATTCCAAGCAGCCATGCGCCCCGGTGATAAGCTCAGCTATCTCAACCAGGCAACAACTGAGGGCCGTAAAGTACTCATGGTCGGTGACGGCTTGAATGATGCCCCAGCCCTTGTTGCGGCACATGTCTCCATGGCACCTTCAAGTGCTTCGGATGTCGGGCGTACGGCCGCGGATTTTGTATTCACCCTTGGCAGTCTAGCCGCCGTCAATTTCGCTTACGATTTGGCCTTTGGCTCGATTCGCATCGTGCGGCAGAACTTTGGCTTGGCCATTTTCTACAATATTCTGGCAGTGCCACTGGCGGTATCTGGGCAACTCAACCCGTTGCTTGCGGCTATTGCCATGTCCACATCTTCTATCATCGTTGTCGGCAATAGCCT
>JANMHO010000005.1:0-7742 GCA_031375195.1 Rhodobiaceae bacterium | reverse complement strand
CCGCCCGAGCCTGAACTGGAGCCTGGAGCAACCGAGGCCGAAGCTGCGCTTGAGGCGAGGCTCGAGCCCAGGCTGTCGGTGAAACCGCCCATATCTCCAGAATTCCAGTTATCGCCGGAATACCAAGCGGGTGCCGTTGCTCCTGCCGCTGCGGCTGCCGCGAGCACCGCTGCAAACTTTGCATTCCATTCATTTTCGCAATCCAGGGCCAGCGCATAGGGCAGATATTTTTCGAAAAGCTCCGGCGTTTTCTCCGGCGGGTTCAAGATTTTCAAGCGCTCTTCCTCTGCGGTTTTCATGTACATGCGAAAACCCTCCACCTGATCCAATAGCTTGCGCCCGGAGACCGTTGGCGCACGCAGCAGTCTGTAGAAGACCAGATTCATTACGCCAAGGCCAACGGCGGCGGCGAGCAACATGGCAACACCTGCTGTGATGCCACCACCAAACAACAAGACGCCCGGAACCGCGACCCCCGCAATAACAAAGGGTATCAAAAATAGCAGGGACATCACGGAGCCGATTTTGCGCAGGAAGCCCCTGCTGCCCATGAAACCGCTCAGGGAGCTCCAGGCAACAGTCAAAATCACACCCCACCAGATTCCAGACCACCCGGCGGCAAACAGTCCCGCTAACCCTTCTTCCAGTGGCAGCAGCAATGCGGACAGCAGCAGGCCGCCGATCGACAATAGCGCGCCTGCCCAGAACCACCCGATATTTCGAACAAATGCCGAGTCTTCGTATTCTTTGGTGAGGTGGGCCTCCAGCGCATCTTGCATGCGGCTAATTGCTGCGTGATTGGCGTTTCGCAACGTTGTTGTGCCGGAAGGAATCGCGGCGAACAGGCCATTCTCGCTGCGGGTCAGGGAAGAGCCCGTCGAATTCTGCCTTGTAATACTGAACTCGTCCCCATCATCACTGATCTTCAAATGGCCCTTTACGGCGAGGCCCACAAGCGCCGCGGCAAATGCTTTATCGTCAAATGCCTGTTTCCAAACAAATCTTGCCGCCGCCGGACCCAGGGCTGCTGGCGGAGAAAAGAGCGGCACAATGGTGCCCTCTGGCGGATCGCGGCCAACCTTGTTCCAGGCATAAAAATAATAGAAAGCAACACCGAGGAGGGTAGCCAGCAGGCCAATTACCCCTGCGTTGTCGCGCAGAAACCAAAGGTTCTTTTCAGCAGCCGTTGGAGCCGCCACAATTCCCTTCTGCCACGCCACGGCAACTGTCAAACCTTCGCCGGGCACAAAACCTCGGGTGGATACAGCGCGGTATTCATTGCCTGATCCGCTGATGACAGTGAAATCCCTGCCGCTCTCGCCTTGATGGCCGGTGTAGGCCTGGTGCCGAACTATTGAGGCTCCCGGAGGCAGGCGCACAATGGCGGTGGCGTTGTCGATGGGAAATGTCCAGCCGTTGCCCGTGGCGTTCCAATAGAGCTCGTCATAATCCTCAAAGAAACCGAGCTGCCGCGTGGTGCTGTATTTTATTTCATAAATGTGCAGGCCATGCTCGAGAAAGGCGTCAGCGCGGCCGATCCGTATGCGCTTGCCGTTTGAAATGCTTTCAAGCGCATAGTTCTCGTCCTGACCGTTCCGTTTGACGGATGTCACGTCAAAGCCGACAACCACCCGCAGCCCGTTCCTGTCTTCATAGATCGTCGGAAAATCCCGCAGAATTCCGCGCTTGATCTGGGCGCCCTCGGCGATGATGTCTATTGTTTCAGTGACATCAACCGAGGCGTCGACATTCACCTGCGCATCACTTGTAAACTTCAGGATTCGCTCATCAGCCCAAGCAGATGAATGCGGCAGCCAGAGCGCCAGCAGGAAACCAATGAGAAAGCGCATCGGTTCCTACCTGGTCTTGAAATCAACCTTCGGAACTTCGCGGGCCGCTGCGTCGCCGATTTCGAAAAACTCGGCTGTTGCGAACTTGAAATAATTGGCGACAAGATTACTGGGGAAGGACTGGATCATGTTGTTCAAATTGCGCACGGCGCCATTGTAGTACCGGCGCGAAAGCTGGATTTCTTCTTCGATGGCGGAGAGCTTGTCTTGCAAGTCCCTGAAATTGGCGTCGGCCTTCAATTCAGGATAGGCCTCCGCGATCGCAAACAGCCGGCCCAGTGCGCCGCTCATGGCCTGGCCAATGGCAGATTGCTCGGCGACGGTTCCTCCTCCAATGCTCTTGGCGCGAAGTTCCGCGATATCGCGGAAAAGCTTGTCTTCGTGAGACGCATAACCTTTGACGGTTTCAATGAGATTCGGGATGAGGTCGGCGCGCCGGCGCAACTGCACGTCAATGCCGCTCCAGCCTTCGGCGACAAGATTCTTGTTATTTACCAGTGCGTTATAAACGTATATGAGGTAGGCGGCGATTACGACAATGAGACCGACAAGACCATAGCCGAAAGTCATCGATATTCTCCTGAGTGGCCAACCAAGCCACTATCGCAGTATTCGCGAAAGTTTGCCAGTATGGTTTTTTCTGTCATAACCCCGCCATGACAAAACACCTGCGCGTTATCCAGCCGGCACAGAACATCTATGCCTATTATGATGGCCGTATCCCGGGATATCGTTTTTCCAATGTTGAGAACTGGGTGGATGACGGGGCGCTTTCCCTCGGCATTGCCAGCTATGCGATTGTTGATGCAGACGAGGCGGTCGTCTACGATACCCATGTTTCTGTTGAGCATGGCACTTTCATTCGCAAGCACCTTGAAGGCCAGGGGGCAAAGAAAATTACCGTCGTCCTGAGCCATCGGCATCTGGACCATGTCGCAGGCACCGCGGCCTTCATGGATTGCCCCATTATTTCCAATGCCCGCACGGCGGTCCACTTGGCGCGAACACGCGCTTCGATTGAAAACGGCGCTTTTGACGGCTTGCCCGCGATCAACCCATTGGTCATGCCAACGCGGACTTATGAAAACACCATGCGGCTCAACGTAGGCTCGCTTCAACTGGACTTGATCGAAGCCAATATCCATAGCGATGACGCAACCGTCATATGGATCGGCACCAAGAAGCTGCTGCTCGCGGGCGACACGATGGAGGACACCATAACCTATGTCGCCGAGCCGGATGGATTCGATGCCCATCTGAAGGACCTTGACCGGCTCTGGGCTCTTGCGCCGGAGCGGATTCTGCCCAATCACGGCGATCCTGAAATCATTGCGCTGGGCGGCTACGAAAAAACCTTCATCCGCGCCACCCAGCAATATATCCGCATGTTGAAGCGCATGGCGGGCGAGCCGGAGCTTCGGGAGAAGCCACTGAATGAAATCATCCGGGGGCCGGTGGAAGCAGGCTGGGTGAATATGTTTGAGCCATATGAAGCCGTTCACAAACGCAATATAGAAGCCGTGCTTGCGGCGAAGTTGAGTTAGATCTGGAGACATTCATGAAATCAAGCTTCAATGGGCCCCCTGGCCAAGAGGATATGCCCTATCTTCTCACTCCCGGCCCGCTCACCACCTCACGCAATGTGAAGCTCGCCATGCTGGCGGACTGGGGTTCGCGCGATGTGGAATTTCGGCAGCTTGTGGCCGACATACGCAGGCGTCTGCTCGAACTCGCCAATTGCGACAGCCGTTATGAATGCGTCATCATGCAGGGCTCCGGAACATTCGCCATTGAGGCAGCTCTCGGCAGCCTCTGTCCGGTGTTTCGTCAAAAAACGCTGGTCATCGCCAATGGCGCCTATGGCGACAGGGCCGCGCAGATTCTCAAGAGGCTGAACCGGCCCTTTGCAAAAATCGACAAGGGCGACAGTGCCGCGCCAACTGTTGGGGAAATTGTCGAATCGCTCGAGGCCGACGCGGACATAAGCCATGTCTGGATGATTCACTGCGAAACAACTTCCGGAATCGTGAACCCCATCATCGAAATCGGGCTAGCCGTCAAGCAGCGCGGACTGACCTTCATGGTGGACGCCATGTCTTCCTTTGGCGCAATTCCGATCGACATGACTGGCATGGACATGGACGTGATGGTGTCGTCCTCCAACAAATGCATCGAGGGCGTTCCGGGATTTTCCTATGTGCTGGTGAAGCGGGGGTTGCTGGAAGCCAGCGCTGGCGTTTCCCACTCTGTTGTTCTTGATCTTCATGAGCAGTGGCGGGGGCTGCAGGCCAATGGCCAATTCAGGTTTACGCCACCAACCCATGCGCTGGTGGCTTTTCACCAGGCGCTTAAAGAACACGAAGCACAGGGTGGCGTCGCCGCGCGCGGCACACGCTACGCCCGCAATGCGGATGTTTTGATTGACGGCATGCGCGAAATGGGATTTTCAACGCTGCTGGAGGACAACATGGCCGGCCCCATCATTCAGACATTTCCAACACCGCGCGACCCCAATTTTCACTTTGAGTCATTCTATGAAGCGCTGCGCAAGCGGGGCTTTGCCATTTATCCCGGAAAGCTCACCAAGCGGCCGAGCTTCCGCATCGGCACCATTGGGCAAATAGACGAGATTGTTATCGCCGCGGCGCTTGCCGCCATCCGCGAGGTGCTGGGTGAGATGAACGTGACTGACTTGGCGCCGCTGGAGAGCTGAAGCATGAAATCCGTGATGGCGAATGGCCGCGAGTATCAATGGCCCAAGGCGCCCCTTGTGGTCATTTGCTGTGATGGCAGCGAACCGGATTACATGGAAATCGCCATGGCCGAGGGGCTGATGCCAAATCTGCAAAAGATAATTGCGAAGGGCGAAAACCGCCGCGGGCTCTCCGTTATTCCAAGCTTCACGAATCCCAACAATCTTTCAATCGTCACCGGAACGCCGCCCTCTGTGCATGGGATTTGCGGCAATTACCTAATTGACCCCGACACCGGCGAGGAAACCATGATGAACGACCCCGCATGGTTGCGGGCACCCACGATCTTTGAAAAATTCCAGCAGGCGGGCGCCAAGGTTGTTGTCGTGACCGCCAAGGACAAACTGCGGTTGCTGCTTGGCAAGGGTTTGAAGTTTGACGGAACAGCGGTCGCATTTTCTTCCGAGCACGCGGACAAGGCAACACTGGCCGCGAATGGCATTGAAGATGTTTGCCGGACCATCGGCATGGCTGTGCCCAATGTCTATTCAGCCGAGCTTTCGGAATTTGTTTTTGCCGCAGGCGCGAAGCTGCTCGCATCCATGCAGCCCGATCTCACGTATCTTTCCACAACGGACTACGTGCAGCATAAGTATGCGCCGGGTTCCGCAGGCGCCAATCGTTTCTATGAAATGATGGATCGTTACCTCGGCCAGCTTGACGCCCTGGGCGCAATCATTGTGATCGTGGCCGACCATGGCATGAGGGACAAGCATTTGAGCAATGGCGCGCCTGATGTGATTTATCTTCAGGATGTTCTTGACGGAGAATTTGGCGCTGGTTCCACACGGGTTATTCTGCCGATCACCGATCCCTATGTGATCCATCACGGGGCACTGGGTTCGTTTGCCACTGTTTATGTAAAAGAGCAGTCCGCTGAAAAAGTGAGCGCGCTTATTGCTGCGCTTGAAGGCATCAATGCGGTCCACACGAGAGCTGAAGGTTGCGCCCGCTTCGAACTGCCGCCCGACCGTATGGGCGATCTTATCGTTTTGTCCGGTGGACCGCAAGGGTCCAAAGTGATTGGCACAAGCCGCGCCAGGCATGACCTCTCCGGGCTGACTGAACCCTTGCGGTCGCATGGCGGGCTGACCGAGCAAATCATTCCGATAATCGTGAACCGTAAAGTCCAAGACTTTCCGCAGCACCCACGAAATTTCGATGCCTTCTTCATAGGCTGCAACTGCATCGGCGAGATCTGACATGATGATAAGAGAGAGCATGCGAATTGGCGGCAAGAAGGTGGAAACGGATGGCGTGGTGCCGGTGCATTACCCCTATACCAATGAAATCATCGGCACGGTTCCGGCGGGCCGTGCCGAACATGCGGCGCGCGCTTTTGAAATCGCCGCTGGCTTCAAGCCGAAACTCACACGCTACGAGCGCCAGCAAATCCTGTTCAACGCCGCTGAACTCATTCGCCAGCGCAAGGACGCGCTTGCCAAATTGATTACACTGGAACTCGGCCTTTCGATGAAGGATTCGGCTTACGAATGTGGCCGCGCCTGTGATGTGTTCATGCTGGCGGGCCAGCTCTGCATCCTCGATGATGGCCAGATTTTTTCCTGCGATCTGACACCACAGGGAAAGGCCCGCAAGATTTTCACCAAGCGCGAACCTGTTGGCGTTATCTCGGCAATCACGCCGTTCAATCATCCGCTCAACATGGTGTCGCATAAAATAGCGCCGGCCATCGCCACAAATAATTGCGTTGTATGCAAGCCCACGGAGCTCACCCCGCTCACTGCCCTGGCGCTGGCTGATATTCTTTATGACGCGGGTTTGCCGCCTGAAATGTTCCAGGTGGTGACGGGATGGCCGGATGATATTGGCGATGAGATGGTGACCAATGCCAACATCGGCGTCATCACATTCACGGGCGGTGTGCGGGTTGGAAAACTTATTGCGGCGAAAGCAGGCTACAAACGCGCGGCCCTGGAGCTGGGTGGCAATGACCCCCTGATCATTCTCCATGATCTCAGTGATGATGATTTGGACAAGGCAGCGGAGCTGGCAGTCGCCGGGGCCACCAAAAATTCCGGCCAGCGCTGCACGGCGGTAAAGCGCATTCTGGTCCAAAATCGGGTGGCGGACAAGTTTGTGGCGCTGGTTCTGGAGAAGGCCAAAAAGATAACGTTTGGTGACCCGCAGAATCCTGAAACTGATCTGGGGTGCGTGGTGCACGAGGAGGCAGCCAAGGTTTTTGAGGCCCGCGTTCACAAGGCTGCGGAACAGGGCGCCAGAATTCTTTATAATCCCGGTCGCAAGGGAGCGGTGTTGCCACCCATCACCGTGGATTTTGTGCCCCATCAGTCAGAACTGGTTTTTGAGGAAACATTTGGCCCCATCATCCCCATCGTGCGGGTGCCCGATGATGATGGCGAAGTTATCCGCATTTCCAACTCCACCCCCTTCGGGTTGTCCTCCGGCGTCTGCACCAATAATCTTTCGCGCATCACACGCTTCATCGAGGGCCTGAATGTGGGCACGGTAAACATCTGGGAAGTGCCGGGCTACCGGATCGAAATGTCGCCCTTTGGGGGAATCAAGGACTCAGGTAATGGTGTCAAGGAGGGAGTCATGGAAGCCATGAAGTTTTTCACCAATGTGAAAACCTGGTCTTTGCCGTGGCCGCAGTGAAATGAATTGAACCCAGGCACACTTGTTATTGTCAATCTTCTGGGGGGCATTGCCCTTCTCCTCTGGGGCGTTCGCATGGTTCGCACTGGCGTCATGCGGGCCTGGGGAGACCGCCTAAAGCTGTTCATTGAACATCGCCTGGGAAACCGCGTGTCAGCCTTTTTTGCTGGCGCCACCGCGACCGCCATTCTGGGCAGCGGAACAGCGACAACTATTATCGTGGCGGGCATTGCGGCCAGCGGAGCCATCGGAACATCGCTGGGCCTGGCAGTGCTGCTCGGCGCTGATGTGGGATCTGCCGTTGTGTCAGCGCTTTTCGCGTCGGGCAGTTCGTTTGCCCTGTGGGCTTCCCCAATCCTGATATTTTTGGGCTATGTGACGTTCAGCGTTTCGCGCGAGTACAAGCCGCACAGCATTGGGCGCATGATGATTGGCATCGGCCTGATGCTGATGGCCCTCAAGCTCATTTCAGTGGCGACAGCGCCGCTGCGGGAAACCA